>JAAVYD010000188.1 GCA_022790955.1 Bacillota bacterium | reverse complement strand
CCGCGTTATAGGCGGCAATGTCGTCGCTGGCGTCCCGGTAGAACAGATCCACGCTGGGCAAAGCAAAGCCCACCTTGGTGGGATTGTTTCCCTCCAGGGTCAAAAGCATCTCCCCAGTGCCCAGGTTCAACTGGTACTTCGCCACCTGCCCCCTCTCAAAGAGATCCAGAATGTCGGAATACTTGTAGGTTTCCTGCTGGCTCCCGCTGTTTCTGAACAGGAAGAAGATGATAAAGAGTACCACCACCGGAATCCCCGCGTACAGCAGCATGTTGCGCAGCCTTCTCTTGTTACCGTCCAAAGCTCGTCCTCCTAAGTTACTAAACTTTCATTGCACATGTTTCTATATAATATGCCCCCTGCCTTATTCGTACACCTGGGGTTTTAAAACCCCCACAAAAGGCAGGTTGCGGTATTTTTCCGCGTAATCCAGCCCGTAGCCCACAATAAAGGCGTCGGGTATCACCGAACCCACATAGCTTGCCTGCACGTCCACCTCCCGGCGGTCGGGCTTGTCGAAGAGGGTGCATACCCGGATGCTGTTGGGGTTCCGGCCTTCCAGCAGTTCCATCAGGTAGTGCAGGGTTTTGCCGCTGTCCAGAATGTCCTCCACCACAACAATATCATACCCCTCCAAGGGCAAGTTCAAATCCATGTTAATTTTTACCACCCCAGAGGTTTTCACGCCGGAGCCATAACTGGACACTGCCATAAAGTCAATGCGGGCCGGGATGGAAATCGACCGCATCAAGTCCGCCATGAACACCACAGAGCCTTTTAAAACGCTTATCAGCAACAGGTTTTTGCCCTTATAGTCCCGGCTGATCTCCTGGCCGATGCGCTCCACCATCACGGCGATCTGCCGCTCGGTAAACAATACGTCCTCAATATCCTCCAGCATTTCCAGTTTTTCCTTCATTTTCCCTCTCCCCTTTTCCCGTCACGCCTTAACAGTAACCATCAGCGCGTCTTTTCCTCTTTCTGCCCCAAAGCCCTCCGCCGGGCCTATTCCCTCGCAGAAAACGATCTGCCCGGAAAGCTCCAGCAAAAGAACCCTGTCCCTGGCCCAGGGCGGCACGCCCTTTTCCCGCAGCACCTGCTTCAAGGGCTTGGAAAGCCCCCGGCCCCTGGGGG
>JAAVYD010000138.1 GCA_022790955.1 Bacillota bacterium | reverse complement strand
GCTGGCTTTGCATTTTCCCGCTCGAACAGGTCATAGTTGCCGATGAGCAGTTCTTTGAACTCTTTCCCGGCTTCATACCGCTGGGCCATGGAGTGGACTCTGGTGAAATCATAAATGGGAAATCCATCGTACAACTCCCGTATTTCTGAACAATCGTTATAGGAGAGCAGAAACCGGCCCTGCATCTCCTTTGCCACATCCCGCAGCCGAACATGGTCGGCCCAGGCAAACTCCACGGCGTACATATCCTCCGTAGAAAAGTACGGCGGGTCGAGGTAGAAGAAGGTGTCGGGCCGGTCATAGTGATGGATAAGGGTCTCAAAGTCCTGATTCTCCACCACCACATTGGCCAGTCTACTCTCCAGTTGCTGAATCAGGCTGAACAGCCGCCGTAAATCAAAGGTCTGGGAAGCAAAAGATTTCTTTCCGCTGGAGTAGCTATAACGGAGCAGCTTCAGGTACATAGCCGCCCGGCGCACGTCGTAGTCGTGTGTGATTCGTTGCCGGATGGTTCGCAGTTCTTCTGCCGCTGGCGGTGGGAACAGTACCTCTGTCAGTTCCATTTCTTCTGCCAGGAATCTATCGTCAAACTGTTCATGCTGAAAAAACTTCTTGATAGCCTGGAAATCCGCGCGGGAATTGAGGTTGCAAAAACCCAGTTCCCGGATAGTTGCCATGGTGCGTTCCTTCATACATTGAAATAGGTTGACGAGATTCCGGTCGAAGTCGTTATACACCTCGAATGGGTCAGAGGGCTTGCCCAGCAGCACGCTCCCAGACCCGCCGAACACCTCCACAAACCTGCCGTATTGCAACGGGAACAGGCTGTAAATAATGGGGAGGATAGGCGCTTTGTTGCCCACCCAAGATACCGGCGATTTGATTGAGACCACCTCATTTCTTCGCCGGAAATCGTCCAGAAAACGAAAAAAGGCCGGCGCCAACCGTTTTCTGAACGATTGATACCGGCCTAAATTTGTGCTATACTTACTTCATTGACATCCCTTTGTCGAGTCCCTCATCTTCCTCTATTTCTGCGGTTTCTTCAAACCCACCCAGACGGTTGGGCACATAATCAGACAACCACGTACCACCAAAAGCATCGTGGGTTTTCAGCCGCCAGATAGCGAGACGACCCACGTCCACGTTCACGCCCTCAAAGGGAAACAGGAGGCAGGTCAAGCCGTCATGCTCAAAGGACGAACAGTCGGTGAACTTACTGCCGTCCCGCAGGATACCTTCCCCGGCCAACATTTCGTTGATGCCGTCCACCCATTCCTGCAAATCGCCGCCGCAGCCCTGGATGATCAGGCCCTCAGAGCTTTTCATGCGGCGCAGGTCGTCTGTGGTAATATGCTTGATACTCATAACTTTGGTCCTCCCATGCTTTCTTCTTCGTCCGTGTCCTCGTCTTCCTCTTGCTCATTGTTTCCCCACAGGCTGTTGGCGTAGTCGACGGCCTCCTGTCCAGCGGGGAAGAATTCCCCATCCGGCGCGCCGTTGTGATATTCCACCTCGCCGCAGTTGTACCCGATGTCCTCATCGACCCACTGGTGGGTAAAATCCAAATCGGGGTACGTCTGAGCCAATTTCGCCACAATCGGTGTTGGCGGCGCCCAAGCCGTCAGGAAACGCAGAGATTTGCCGTCAAACTGTACACCGCCCTCGTAGCCATAGGCGTTCCACTTGGTACCCCAGTTCCGGATGCGCCATTTGTACCAGGTAGGAGTACCGTACTTTTGCTGGTTTTTGAATGCCTGTCGGCCCAATTCCCATTCTGTCTGGTCGACTTCAGGATGAACACGCAGGAATGCCTGCTCGGATTTTTCGGGGATATTCAGCAGGTCGAAGTCCTCTTTTTTGCCGTTGAAGGTGTAGACTTCGATGAAGTCCCGGTAGGCTTTCAGACCACGGTCTGTGCGGCTGCCTTCCTCAATATCCAACTCCGGCGGCATGGGAATCAGCTTGTTGAAATCAATGGAACCGAGGCCATATTCATCGTTCTTAATGGCCTCAAACAAGGCTTTGACCCTGGCGGTATCGCCCTTGATTTCAATGATATTTGTTACATGATTAGGCACGACATGACCTCCAGTAAATATCTTTTATTTTCTCGCCCAATGCGGAGATAACAGGCACTGTAACAGCATTTCCGGCCATTTTATAGAGCTGTGCGTCTGACAGCCCAGTATCCGCAGCTTTGTGGAACTGCTCATCACCAAATCCCTGCAAGCGCCAGCATTCGATAGGCATGAGCTTTCTCACTTTGCCGTAATGCAGATTGCCGTCTGCATCTTGCACAGGAATGGAAAAGGGAGCCTGCCCCTCTACGAAAACGCCCGATTTACCACCCTTAAATTTGCCGATGCCTGCATCCTGATTTGCCAGCAGACACCTTGCGTTTTCGGTCAGTTCCGGGTTATCGTTCAGGTCGATAAAAAAGTACCCCTGATTATTTCCAGGGGTGACCGTGTGCGCGATTTTATCTCCGACCCGCCCGCGCCGGGTATTCATGGTGGCGTAGGCCAGGTCGATGCTGTCGCCGGGATGGGCAAGCTGATAGCCGGATTTTGTCATCACCTTGATGGGCAGGCTCACGTCATAAAGCCCGCTGCGCCCACCAAAACCGCCAGCCGTGCTTGTTAGAGTAATGGACACTCCTGCTGGGGAGTAGACCCGGCACCCTTCCGGCCCTGGTAGGACTTGCTTAAGAGACGCTCCATTTGCGTCTGTGAAAGAAAGTACCTCTCCGGCACATCGGTCTCTAAGATATCCGACAATATACACCCTTTTGCGGGATTGGGGGACTCCAAAATTCTTGCTGTTAAGCACCTGCCACGCGACATCGTACCCCAGTTCATCCAGCGTACAGAGGATCGTCGCAAACGTCCGGCAGCCGTCATGTGAAAGCAGGCCGGGAACATTCTCAAGCAGCAGAAATGCAGGTCTTTTACTGGC
>JAAVYD010000062.1 GCA_022790955.1 Bacillota bacterium | reverse complement strand
TTCTGACCGTAAAAACCTTTAGATAATTTTAATATTTTTTTATGCTTTTTCTTTGCATTAACAGCCTTTTTTACTCTTGCCATCTAACTTTATCCTCCTCACATATTATACATTAAGAACAGAACTGATTCTCTTCTGATCTGCGCTTGTAAGCGTAGTACCTTTCCTGAGATTTCTCTTTCTTTTCGGACTCTTTTTAGTGAGAATGTGACTCTTATAAGCCTTATGTCTTGTTACCTTTCCGGAACCGGTAACCTTAAATCTCTTCATAGCGCCTCTATGCGACTTCATCTTAGGCATATCTTACTTCCTCCCGATAAATATTTTTCCAATCAATTATTTTTAGGTGCCAAAATCATGATCATACTTCTGCCTTCAAGCATAGGCTTCTTTTCAACAGTACCAACTTCAGCAGTGGCAGCGGCAAACGACTGCATAACCCTTTCGCCTATGTTGGCATAACCTTTTTCTCTGCCTTTAAAACGCAGACTTACTTTAACCTTATCTCCGTCTTTTAAAAACTTGGCAGCATTGCCAGCTTTCACGTTAAGGTCGTGTTCTTCGATGAATGTACTAAGCCTGATTTCTTTGACCTGTGTAATTTTCTGCTTCTTTCTTGCTTCCTTTTCTTTTTTCTGCAACTCATATCTGTATTTTCCGTAATCTAATATACGACATACAGGCGGGTTAGCCGAAGGAGCGACGTTTACCAGATCCAGCTTCTTCTCAGCGGCTAAATCCAGAGCCTCCGCAGTCGGCATTATGCCCAGCTGAGAACCGTCAGTATCGATAACCCTTACTTCCTTTTCGCGAATTTCTTCATTGATCTGATTTTCTTTGCTACTAATATCAAGCACCTCCTAAAAACAATTTTTAAACTTTCAGCAGAAAAAAGCGGACACACAAAGTATCCGCCCAGAAATCATCTCTAAATAAATAGACAAATTATTTACCTGATCAGCACCAAACCGTCAGGTGAGAAGCGGATAACTTCTTCTTTATTCTACTAATATAATATATCACTCTTATTGATTGCTGTCAAATGTTTTTATTAAAAATTCCGTCGTTATATGATATAATTAATATCAATAGAAACTTAATTTCTAAAAAACCTGCAGATAAAAAATCAATAACAATTTGATCATAATTTACAAAAATCATGCAGGCGATTCAGCTACTATAAAAATGGAGATTTATAATATGGATAATAATAACATGGATGATTACAAATATGTTCGCGTACACAAACATTATATCGATATAATTATGGATGCAATAGATTATGCAAATCCAAAAACATCATTTATCATCTCAAATAATGCCACAGATTCAGAAGACATATCTGAAAAAACAATAGAAAATCTTAAAGCAAAATTCCGCGGCGATATTTCTGAATTAGACGCAGAAAGTATAGAAATTACTGAAAATGAAATTCTGCTTGCTCATGATTCTGTATTAAAATATAAAAAACATCTGCAGTCTACTTTATCTAATTATAAAAAAGGAACTGCGCAATATAATAAAACAAAAAAAGCTATAAATGCGATCCCTCGTATTATGTCTACTATCTTTTCTTCAGTATATGACGATGAATAAAATCTGCAAAATTTATCGAACTTATGTTTACTTTCCGTTCTTTTTATGTTAAACTGTTCTCATAAGCAGCCCCGCAGATATTATTCACAATCTGCTTCAAACAATTACATCATATTATGCTAATTTAAGTCAGGAGGAAAATATGGGCAGAAAAACACTCCCAACCGACGCTATGAATCTTACAGAACGGGAACGCCGTATGCTGGATTTTTTAACGAAATCAGCCATCGAGAAAGGATATCCTCCGACTGTAAGAGAAATATGTGGCGAGCTGGGTGTAAAATCTACTTCCACCGTACATAAAGATCTTGCTTCTCTCGAATCTAAAGGCTTTATAAAAAGAGATCCTGCAAAACCGAGAGCAATAGAAATAAATGGTTTAGACAGAAGAAATGCTCAAACTCCGCCTGACTATCACTCATTTTCAACTACAATAGAACGAGAAGACATTGTCGACATTCCTCTTATAGGTCAGGTGGCTGCAGGAAAACCCATATTGGCAGAAGAAAATATTATGGATTCATTTCCTATACCTGCAAGATATGTAGGCAATAACGGCAGCGTACACTTCATGCTCACTATAAAAGGAGAAAGCATGATAGAAGTTGGAATCTTTGACGGCGATTATATTCTCGTTCGTCAGGAAACAACAGCAGAAAACGGCGATATAGTAGTAGCGATGATAGATGGATTTGAAAGCGAAGCCACGGTAAAAACATTTTATAAAGAAAATGATCATATAAGATTGCAGCCTGAAAATTCTTCTATGAGTCCAATCATAGTAAGAGATGTAAAAATTCTTGGAATTGTAAAAGGTGTATTCAGATATTTTAATTAAATAACAAAAATCTGCTTAATTACATAAACCTTTTTAATCAGCTTTCTGCATCATTGATTTAATACTTATCTTAGTTTATATAAAATATACTGTTCAATCAAAAATTTATCATAACTTTAGCTTTACAGATGATTTAAGAAGGCTGATAACAGCCATCTTAAATCATAATGCAGCCCGAATTTCTAAATTTAATTTTTGAAATTCTCAGACGCTTTTCACTGTTATACTAAATATGTATCATAATTTAAACTACAATTATACTTTCACGTTTATTACAACAAAATGCTAAAGTAATTATATCTGCTGATCTGCCATTATTAATTTTTTTATTACCAGACAATTAGTAGTTTTAACAACCTGCTCGCCTTTTTGATTAAAACCTTCGACGACTATATACACTATACCGTTATAGGGGTTTCTGTCTTCTTTTTCAGAAACATATGCTTTACCATTTAATATATCTCCAGGCATAAGCGGAGCCTGCCATTCCATATTACAAAACAATCCTGCAATAAACTCCTCTCCAGGTATTTTGTATTGCAGCCATGCATTCCACAATTTCATTGCGGACAAAGTCCCAGGACATATAATATCTCCGAATCTGCTGTTTTTGCCGTATTCTTCATCTGCATGCACAGGAGCGCTGTCATATTTACGGGCAAAATCCAACATTTCCTCCCTCGTTATCTCAATGCCGCACATTTTCCACTCCATACCCAATTCAAAATTTTCATAATACATATTATTAATTCCTTCATTACTCATCCTGCTGTTTTGACAACTTCGCTATTTGAATATTAGGATAAACCTTTTTCAGTATATCGTATGTTTTCATGACTATTTCCCTGTTATAATTAGTAAAATAACTCGGATTGCCATATAACTTTGTCCCTGTACCGCTTAAAGCGCTGGATTCCACACAAGCTGCGCTCATCTTTCCGGCAAAATGCCTGTGATCTCTGCCGCCGCTCTCAGACAGTTTTCCATACCCTAAAGCATGATAAGCATCCGCCGGAATCCATCCATCGCATAGCTTAAATACGCACCAACACTGATGTTCCAAAGCAGCCATTACAAACTTAAGATCGTTTTCTACATCTCTTATATAAAATTCTGAAACATCATGCATATCAACAAAATTATCAGAATTATATATACTGCTATTTTCACCCTTTATTATTAGATCCATATCTCTTAATTTATATTTTAAATGAAGGGCGCTCGCATAAAGTGAACGTTTATCAGATATCGACAACTTATCGCCATAGTAACCGTTATTGCTCGGTTCAAACTCCTCAGAAAACAACTCGTGAGCAAGTTTCTTAAAATCAGGCGCAACTATATTAGACGATGAATATATTTCTTTATGTGAACCGAACGGAATAAAAGCTAATTCATCCATTCCGGAATCCGGTTTACGACCTTCAACCGTGAGTTCTGGAACTGCAGCGCTGATGTTAGCATCACGTATATAAACACAAATATCCGGCAATTTTACCACATCGACATTACCGCTGGTCAAATAATTTTCATGAAGAATATGCTTTCTTATAAAATGGGCTCTTACTGTCATGGCTGTACGCAAGGTTTCTTCATCATCACTTTCATCTATTATAATATAGTTTGAATCCAGACATTTATTAAGAGCTATTTCAAACTCTTCTGTACTTGTATCAGCTTGATAATAATGCGAACGTGTTAAACGCAACGGCAGATAAAGCTCCGGAACTATAAGACCCCGTTCTCTCATATCGAGATTTTCTTCCATGGTCTGAGTAAATAATCCTGGATTTCTCAGTTTCAGCTCGGTTTCCACCTTTGCCATGTCGTTTCCTATCATGTTCAGTTTCATGCGGCAGTGTCTCATTCTGCCGCACCAGCTTACCGTTTTTATAAGAATAGGAATAGACGGTCCCCTGCCTATTATCGTTACCTTGATTTCTTCATCATGAAGCCTGTCTTTAGCATAATATAAAGGTCTTTTTTCCATAAGACTCCACGCTGCAAGCTCAACAGGATCTATGAGAATAACTTCCGCGCCATTCGCATTTACAGAATCCAAAACCATGCGCGCCACATCAGAAGATGAAAATACATAAATTTTTATCTCCGTGTCAGTTATCTCTCTGCATAATTCTATGAGTTTAAGAAAATCTTTCAGATTTTCTTTTTCGTCTTCTTTTATAAGAAAAAATGACACGTATGCACCAGGTTCAATATCTTCAATAACCGATTCCAAAATATCAACATAAATATTTTTTGAATTATCGCATCGTTTTAAATCCGATGAAAGATATTGCGATTTTATATTTTTTTCAGAAAAGAAATTTATTTTACGTGTCATTCTTCAGTTCTCCTTCCCAAAATACTGAGCAACTGTATAAAAAGATTAATAATATCAAGATATATATCCAAAGCGCTGTCTACTGCATTATCCAAAGTTTTTACATACATCTGCGCTTTTACCCAATCGTATCCAATATACAGTGAAAATATAACTGCTGCTATCCATGCCGTTATTATTGTCTGAATATGGAAAATAAGACATACGAGATTAGCCACGATCAATCCTATAAGAGCAATAAACAGCATCCTGCCCATTCCCGCAAATGTTCCGGGCATAATTGTTGCTGCAGCAAGCATAATAAAAGTAATTATCCCTGTAAGCAAGAACGCCTGATATATTACGCCCGGCGAATATGCCTGAAGACATACTGTAAGAACCGCACCTATTGGTATAACTACAAGATTATATCCTAAAAAACTTATTACAGGTGAATCAGATTTATATGCTATCATTGTGCCTGCAAGCACACATGCTATATAACCTATAATAAGCACCAGCCAATTTATCCCTAAAATAACCGGAGCTAAAAATTTACACATCAGCATATTTACAAAAACGCCGTATACGACTACCGCGCCTATTACTAAATTATACGTTCTGTCGGAAACGATCATATCAGCGGCGTTTTTAACCATTCTTTCCTGTTTATTTGACAACACGAATCCCTGACTCATATTTATACATTCCTCCTTTATTTAATCCAGCACAAACAGAATCATATATTAATATTATTCCAACATTATGCTGATTTTACGACGATCTGCAGAAATAAGATTATCATATGATTAATTTTCTTCATTCTGCATATCTGAAATAGCCTGAGCATATCCTATGAGCCTGTTTTTTAAATCAGGCTTAAGCCCTCGAAATATGTTCAGCAGCTCCAGCTCCAATGGAGAGCTGTAATATCCTTCTTCAAAAGAATCCAAATCAATATTTTCATTCAGCAGGTAATTAGGAGATACCTCTAATACCCTGCAAATCGTAATGATTTTATCAGCCGACGGATTTGTGCCTTTTCTTTTCCAATCGCTTATTACCGAAGGCGATATGCCTGTTTTTTCAGCAAAATCCTGCTGCGATATATTCTTCTCCTGAAGAATATTAAAAATACGGTTGCTTATTTTCAAACCTCTTCTCCTTTCCACACATATTTTACCAAAGAATTTTCATCTTTATCGCATATATCTTTTATATCTTTTGCAGCCTTTTCTCCGAAAACCTGCTCTAAACAATCTTCACAGTAACTGTGATAAGCTACTCTTCCATCCACTTCATCTGTAATGTATTTCCAGTTCATATCAGTAAAATACGGCGAATACAACCTGTCTCCGACTTTCATTTTTTTCAGACAACTTCCGCATCTGCACCCGACGCTGCTTTTTATAGCTTCGGATTCATCCTCATCACTCAAATGAACCGCATCAACGGACATATGTATCAGCATCCTTGCCTGTATAAGATCAAATCTTCCGTTATCATAAGCCTCAAAAAATAATTGAGTTAAATTATTAAATATTTTCCCCATATTATAACGATCATCCATAGTTGAACCTCCCATTTTCACCTGCGCCTTTTGTTCGTATATACGTATTATAATTCCGTTTATACGAATTGTCAATTATATTTTAATTTTTTCAATAATAACGCTGCAATTATTCCCAGCAAAATTCCTGTTATCATGCCTGAAATCAAAAGCACCGGCATATATAAATAAATTTTTGACGTTTCAACTATTAATGCCGCCACTGTAAGCTGACCTGCATTATGCATTACACCTCCCGCCATGCTTACTCCCACGGGACTGAATAAGTTTGTTTTATACAGTATAAACATAACCGCAAAACTGACGATTCCTCCCGCCAGGCTGTACATCATAGGCGAAATTCCGCCGAAAAGAAGTCCTGATAAAAAAATTCTCATAAGATTTACAGTTAATGCAAATACGGTTCCCAAGCGATAAATAGCCACAACTATTATAAGATTAGATAATCCCAATTTTATTCCCGGAACTCCAAAATTAAACGGAATCAGCATTTCAATATATGAAAATATAAGCGCAAGAGATATCAGAACAGAACATAACGCAGCTTTATATGCCGGTCGATTTCTTATATGCTGATTTCTGTTTATTGCAATCACCGCCTTTCTGCAGCCCGCATGTTACTCAAACAATGCAATATTATAATTCAAATAATATATTTTAATGTTTTATATAGGAGCGCCTGTTACTGCATCCGGCTCCTCTGCAGGCTCCGCTCCCGAAATAGATATTACGACCCGATTCGGCAGACAAACGATAGTCTGATTGTTTTTATCGATACCGCCTTCACGCTTGTATTGTTTTAAACAGTATTTATCCGGACAATCCGCCTCTGTCATAAGCACTTTATTATTTCTAATAATTACACAGTTATGATTTCCGTTTTTATTAATATTTACAGTTCTGTCTTCCGAAAGATCATATGTTCCATAAATCTCTCCGTCTACCCTCACCGTCGCCAAAACACCTGTCCCGTAATCCGCGCCGTATACCGCCCAGCAAATAAGTCCGCACAAAACCGCCAGAACCGCTCCCAGTATTATATCTGCTTTTTTAATAATACCCATCGTAATTCAATCCTTTTTAATCCGCACGGAGAAATCATATAAACTGCTCAATCTGCCGCGCCGCTGATTTTTTAATCTATTTTATTAAGATCTGTTAGTTTATAATTATCATTTTATTTTTCATAATTGCAGATACTTTTAAACCTGCAATACCCGCAGGCATCGAAATTTTTTCCGCGTTTTGGATCTATATCCGCGCAGCCGCCCGCAAGAAAAGTCGCCTGCTCTTTCATATTAATATCCGTCTGCTCCACGAGTTCAGCAAATTCTTCCTCGGAAAGAAGCGATCTGCCGCTGTAACTTCCATCTTTTTTACGCCTAACTGGAATCACTGCTGAACTCGAATCAAATACGGAATCCATACCCGTTATAGCTCTTTCATTATCGACTAATATACCGTCAAGCCTTGATTTTTTTATAATTCCTTCAAGCACAGTTTCATTTGTCTGTTCAACAGATTTTCCCGTAACGTCGACATTCTTTTCACCTACCGAAAAATAAAATACCCCTGCTGGTCTGACAGACTTAATGCCTCCCATAGCGCCTTTCAGATAAATCATAAGCTGCAGACGCCAGCCGCTGCGTACCTCATCTATATCAAACTTTTCGCTGCCTGATTTATAATCTATAATACGAATAAAATCATCGTCGTTCATATCTGCGCCTACATCATATTTACTGCCGCCCGCTATTATATCAACTCGATCTATTATGCCCTCTATGTATACATTATCGCCGTCTTCCGTACTCAGCCTTATCGGCGGAAATATTGCATCCGATCTTCTGCCAAATCGCTGTTCAAAATAAACGGCTTTTATATGACCGCTCCTGACTTGAGATATCATAAGCCACGCGGACTGGAAACATATTTCTTTTATACGTTCTCTTATATAAATACCCCTTCCGGGCAGATTAAAAATACCCTCTCTGTAACTTTCTGCAAAATTATCTACGTATCTGTCTGTAAATTTTTTGCACTCCTCTTCAGAAACAGTGAGCCAGCGCGACTGCGAATCTGTAATTTCAATACCTTCATCCGTAAGAACTTCCGCCGTATTTCTTAAACACTCATGGTATATATCGCCTATTGAACGCAGGTCTACTTCAAAATTTCTTTCTTCCAAAGGATTAAGCCCATATGTTACAAGAAAAGAAAACGGACATCTTGCAAACCTTTCGAGCCTTGAAGCGCTCAATATAAGCTCCCTTGATATACCTCTGCCATAAAGCTCGCGCACAGTTTCTCGTTCAATCCTATCTATTTTATTACTGTAAAACAGACCGTCTTTTGCGGTTTCAAAAGCTCTGTCCCCTTTAAGCAAAATAGCTGCGGCTCTCCATTTGTCGTCAAGCTGCTCTCCGTTCCTGTACTTTCTTAAAGCCTGAGTAATATGCGGCAAAACGCTTTTCCTTGTCTGAATAAGATCCAGTTTTTCTGAAAAATTTAAGCAATCCTTTCTTTCTTCAACATCAGCATATTTATCTTTTATATAACCTACAAGCTCGGAAGGTCTGAGAACTGATCCTTCAGAATCTATATCTGAATAAGAAATAAACAAATATTCCCGCGCCTTATTAATATTCTTATAAATAGCCAGATTTTGTTCGGTTTCGCGAAGCTCGTCCGTTTTGCTTATAATATATTTTTTATCGGCAAGTAATTTTTTTTCTTCATCGGATAAAATGCCCTCTGTTCTGCCGTTCTCAGGAAGCACGCCCTCGTTAGCCCCCGCCACGAACATCGCGCGCACGCTTCCTGTTCTCGTGCGCTGCATGGTTCCGAATATAACCTGATCGTTATTAGGCGGCAGCAGACCTATCTCAATTTCCTCAAAACCTTCTTTTAATATCTCAGCAAAATCCTCATCGCTGATTTCTTCATCGCCTATTACCTCCACAATCTGATCGAAAATATTTATAATTTCTTTCCATATTTGAGCCGCGCTTTCCGCATATTCAAACATATCCCATGCTTCAAGCTCCTGCACGGCGCTTCTTGTAATATCGGGCATGTGTGCAGTATCCGCAAGAAATCTATATACAGCTTCCGTTTTCTCCCTTACGGATTTCCTGCCTTTAAACAGCTTTTCGCCTTCGGTTATAAACTCGTCTATTCTGCGTCTGTAATCATTAATTTCATCTAACCGATTTCCTATTTCTTCTCTTCCGTAAATAAAATCTTTTTTCCATCTGCCGCTTTTTATATTATACCTGCGACAATAATTTTCCAGCTCCTCGCATTCATTATCCGACAGCGGCGAATATCCCGTTTTTATCATGCTGAAAACATCGTTAAATCTGCGACCGTTTCTTATAACATCCAACATAGAAAATATAAATTCCACGGCGGGCTCCTGAGTAATTTTTCGCTTTCTGTCTATAAAAAGCGGAATCTCATAAGTTCCAAACACCCTGCGGAAAACAGAACCGCGTCTGTCGGCATCATTACATATGATAACGATATCTCTGTAACGCAATCCCTGTTCTCTTATCAGTTTGATTATCTCCACAGCCACCGTTTCTGCTTCCGAATAAAAATCCCCTGCTTCAATAACTCTAACCTGAGGAAACGCCGGAACAAAATACTTTTCTGAAATTGCCGTTTCTTTATACTCTATACCGTTTCTCGCCGCTATTTCTTTTAAAAATCCCCTCATTCGGTTCGATATGGCAAATACTCTGTCTTCTGAATCACCGCCTGTTAAAACTATATTAATATCTTTTGCAGTGCACGCTATCGCCTCTATCATCGCAAGCATCTTAGGCGTCAGATAATCGAAACCGTCTATCCAAAATTCGCTCTCCGCCACACGCCGGGATTCATATATCTTCTCGACAACAGCGCTCTGCAGATCCTCATAATCTATATATTTTCCGGATATGCCTCGCTCATATTTTTCAAAAATATCTGCAATATCTTTAAGTTTTGCATGTAGTATATCGCTTCCCGAAAATTCCTCCGCTATATTTTCAAGATCATACGGCTTTACGCCGTACTGTTTCATTTCTCCGATTAATTCTTTAAGCAGCGTTATAAACGAACGTTTCCGATTGACTCCTGCAAATATACCCGACGTCTGCTTTTCTTCGAGCATCAGCTTAGTTAACAGCATATAACGTCCATACTTATTCACAGGAATTTCCGACGGACTTCCCTGACTTGCGAGTATACGCCTGGAAAAACTGGAATTGCTCATAATTTCTAACTCAAGCAGAGTATCTGTATTCATGTATTCAAAAGCGTTTCTCTCGGCCTGAAGAGTAAACTGGTCCGGAACGATCAAAATAATATCCCTTGGCATACGCATAGCAATATTATCGAATAAAAATCTATCTTTATCGTATTCCGCAGATCCGTAAAAAACCTGAATCATAAAATACCTCCTGGCTAAATCTGACATAACTTTTTGCATAAAACAAAACGGCCTGCTATGGCCGTTATGACAAAACAGTCCGCTGTCGCTTTAACAACTCTGAAAATTATACAAAGCAGTTGCAGACAATATCTCCATTTTTAATATCCTGCCTGACGAATCGCCTGAGAAAGCTGATCGGCGCAGGAAGTCTTTTTAAATCCGCATACGTTTCCCGTTAAAATATCAGCTACTTCAGAAGCCGGCTTTCCTTCTGCTAAAAGCCCTATCGCCTTTAAATTTCCATCGCAGCCTCCGGTAAATAATATATCGTGAATACATCCTTCATCATCTACTCTGAAACTTATCATACTCGCGCATGTGCCTTTAGTTTTAAAAATCTGTTGTTTCATATTTTACTCTCTGTATATAAAAAATTATTCGTAAACTTGTATTTTACCTTTAAATATTACAAGGTCACTATTTATTTTAATTTCCAAAATCACAATAAAAACGCTAAAATACTATCTGCATAAATATTATCATTACAACGCCCGGAACACCGAGCACTCCCGCGATAAACGCGGTCAGCATGTTCAGGCTTATATGAAGTCCGAACGCGCTTCCTATTATATTTATAACTACGATAGCGATTCCTCCAATAATACTGTTTATCAGCAGCTTCAATGCCATTTTTATAGGAACTATAAACATACAGGTCGCTACAAATAAACCAAACATTCCTACGGCATACGCCAACAATATTCCCGCTTCTCCTGCCAGTGACATAGATTACACCCCCGCATTTCTGTCTTTTCCGCAAAGCCTTCTTGCTTTACAGGCTGTACAATGTTTTTAATATAATCTATTCGGACTGCGCCAACGTTATGCAAACGTATAGGGAAAATCAATATTAATCAGAGTTCATTCCTGCCTTCCATCGCCTTAGAAAGCGTAACTTCGTCTGCGTATTCCAGATCGCCGCCCACTGGTATGCCGTGAGCTATCCTCGTAACTTTTATTCCTGCGGGCTTTATAAGCCTTGCCGCATACATCGCCGTAGCTTCACCTTCTATTGTGGGATTGGTAGCCAGAATCACTTCTTTTACGTCGTTTTGCTGAAGTCTTAATATAAGCTGCCTGAGATTGATATCTTCAGGACCTATGCCGTCCATAGGCGAAATTGCTCCATGCAAAACATGGTAAACGCCACGATACTCTTTCATACGTTCCATTGCCGCCACATCTTTTGCCTGCTCTACTACGCATATAGTACTGCTGTCCCTTTCAGCATCGGAACATATGTCGCAGGGATCCTTATCCGTCAGATTTCCGCACACGGAACAGTATTTCATCTCGTCTTTTGCCCTTGTTATGGACGCTGCGAGGGATTTTGCATCTCTCTCCTCCATGGAAAGAATATAAAAAGCCAGACGCTGCGCAGTTTTGCCGCCGATTCCCGGCAGCTTAGACAACTCTCTTATAAGGTTAGCCAGCGGCTTCGCATACTGACTCATGATATCACCTAAAAGAGTCCCGGAATACTGATCCCGCCTGTTACCTTGCTCATTTCGCTCTCGCTGATCTCATCTATCTGACGCAGCGCTTCGTTTACCGCCGCCATTATCAGATCCTGAAGCATTTCTATATCATCCGGATCCACCACTTCCGGCTTAAGGTTTACGTCTATAATTTCCTTTTTGCCGTTAGCTTTTACCGTAACGGCTCCGCCCCCTGCGGAGGCCTCTACTTCCTTAGCTTCGATTTCAGCCTGAGCCTGCTCCATTTGTCTTTGAACAGCCTGCATCTGCTGAAGCTGCTTCTGCATTCCGCCCTTGCCGCCTCCGGCGCTCGGTTTTTTTCCTGCTTTCATTCCTTTTCCCATTTCGTTTCTCCTCTTAATATATTAATTATATTAATATTTGTATTATATGCTAAAATTTTTATTTAACTTCTACTTTTATATTAAACCTGTCGCTTATGCGTTTAGCAAGCTCTTCTGCTCCCGAATCGGGCTCATATGTCTGCGGTGCAGCTTTTTCCAGGCATAAAGACAACCGGCTGCCGTGATACATCTCCATATTCTTCTCAAGAATATCTCTGCCTTTTTCCAGAAGCATCCTCTCCGTGATATCATCATCGGCGCATACGTAAAAATTCTTATCGTCTATGCGCACAAGCCTTGCCTTTGTTTCTATCCTGAGAAGCATAGGCTTCTCTCCGATAGCCTTTTTAACAACATTTCGCCAAAGCTCTTTTAATTCTGCCAGATTCTGCTGACTGTTTTGTTCCTGTCCTGCCGCTCCCGGCTCCCGCACAGCCTGCTTTTTTGCCGCGCTCCTGCTTCTCTGCTCAGCCTCAAAGCCTCCTTCTTCAAAAAACTCCGATTCCAAACTGAAATCTGCAGCTAAACTCCGAAGATAACCGTCACGATCGTCGTAACCGAGCTGCCCGGAAATGACAGGTTCCGATCCTTTAGGTATAAAAAGTTCGGCTTCGCCGTAAATATTTTCATATTCCTTATCTGGTATATTATTTATTTCAAAATCCGTATATTCTCTAAATGCAGGATTTTCAGCGCTATTGTGCTTAGCGGTATTCTGAACATGATCATTAATATTAATACCCTGACCACTGATCTTATAATCGCCAGCGCCTATGCCAGCATTCTCTGCTTCATGACTTTCAGCGATAATACCTGCTGTATTTTTCATATATGCCGCTCCCGGCGCAGATTTTTCTGTTTTTATATTTCCCGCAGAATCAGCATTAACGCTTTTATCGTTGAACACTACGGGCGTTTCCTGCAGCCTGCCTGCGCCGAGCCTGACTATACACATTTCAAGCATGACTCTCTGCTGGCTTGACCACTTTGTTTCTGAAATCGTTTTTGTAAGCTCCGTGATGCCGCGATCCAATAATTCCGTGGAAATACGCTCAGCCTGAGCTTTCACCCTGCCCGCATTTTCCAAAGACATGTTCAGCGCGTTTTCGACGTTTTCTATATATTTAGCCATGAGCAGATTCCTGAAATGGGAAAGCCACTCGCGCATAAACTGTTTTATATCTATTCCCGAATTTACGGCTGAATCCAGCAGCAGCAGCGCGCCTGCCACATCCGATTTCATTATAAAATCGGTAATCGCTATCATAACTTCTTCGCCTGCGTTTCCCAGCAGCTCCGCCGCATCGTCGCGCAGTACAGTATCTTGACCCGTTGAAATGCACTGTTCCAGGATACTAAGACTGTCGCGCACGGAACCATCTGCATTAGCCGCGATAAGAGCGAGCGCTCCTTCCTCTGCGGAAATCCCTTTTGCCGCGCATATCATTTTCATATTTTCTATGATAGTTTTTTCCGAAACCCGCCTGAAATCCAAACGCATGCACCTGGACAGAATAGTAGCCGGCAGCTTGTGCGGCTCTGTGGTCGCCAAAATAAACACCACATTTTCAGGAGGTTCTTCGAGGGTTTTAAGCAAAGCGTTAAAAGCTCCGGAAGAAAGCATATGAACTTCATCTATTATATAAACTTTGTTCCTGCCCTTGACCGGAGGATACTTTACGCTTTCCCTGAGTTCGCGGATATTATCTACTCCGTTATTCGATGCCGCATCTATTTCTATGACGTCCATAAAAGTCCCATCTTTTATGGATATGCAATTATCACAGACACCGCAGGGCTTTTCGCCTTCGCTCTCGCAATTAAGCGCCTTAGCAAGGATACGGGCAGTAGTGGTCTTTCCTGTGCCTCTTGTTCCGCAAAATAGATACGCGTGCCCTGTCTGCTCAGAGGCTATCTGATTTTTCAGTATTCTTACTATGTGATCCTGCCCTATAAGTCTGTCGAAATTATCAGGTCTGAAATCACGATATATTGCAGTGTACATATCGACAAAGCCTCCGATGCAAAAAAACTAAAAAAGAGCTGCCCTTTGATGGCTTTATCAGAAATGAAAAAGGCTTATCTGCGGCACATAAGAGGTCCTACTTATCGCTGCTTCCTTCCGGACCTGACGAGGTTCACAGGTTCTTATTGCGCAGGACCCAAGTCATTCCAATAAAGCCGTCAAAGGACAACTGCACTTAGACATTATATTATATTTACGATAACTTCGTCAATCTATTTTCATCGCATAAGGCTTTATTTTTTAATAAAATCGAATCTGCAGGTTATCTTTCAAAATCAGACTTTATTATTTTTCAAGTATCGCGATAATTTTTTCAAAAAAATATTATTTATATTAAACCACTGCCGACTAAAAGTCGGCAGGTTCATACTCGCGGCTAAAGCCGCCTAAAGTCCATTAATCTCAAATTTATCGTTCTTCTTTTCTTCTTCTAATTCTTGACTCCGAATATATTCTGCAATAACTTCATCTGTAACATTTACGCCTGAAACCAAGCCTGCTTAATCAATAGATTTTACCTGCGGCAACTGCCGCTTTTTATATTAATACCTTCGGCAAATCATTTCCTTATTTTACGAATATAGCTTTCTCATTCTCCGTTCTGTTCTATCCCTGCCATCTGCATAAATTCGGCTTCACTTATCACCGCTGTTCCAAGCTGTTCAGCTTTCACAAGCTTGCTTCCCGCTGCTTCGCCTGCCAAAAGATAATCTGTCTTTTTGGATACGCTTCCAGTTACCTTTCCGCCCCGATCTTCTATAATCTCAGCGGCCGCCTTTCTGTCCATAGTTGGCAGCGTTCCTGTTATTACAAATGTCTTTCCTGCAAAGATCTGTTCTTCCCCTCTCTCGCTTTCCGGCATTTCCATATTAACGCCCTCTGCAGCAAGACGCTCCATAATTCTAATGTTGCTTTCATTATCAAAATAAGCTCGCACAGCTTCCGCCGTTATGCCTCCCACGTCGTTTACTTCGATAAGCTCATCTACGCTCGCATCCGCCGCAGCCCTAAAACTCCCAAAATACCTTAGTATGGATCTTGACGCTGTTTTTCCGACATTAGGAATGCCCAATCCTGTCATCAGTCTGTCCGGAGTATTCTTCTTGGATTCTTCGATGGCTTTAAGCAGCTTATCCGTATTTTTTTCCTTGCCTATAATCCCCAGCTCGATAAGCTCGTCCCTGTGATCTTTCAGTCGGTAAATATCGGAAATATCGGAAATAAATCCCTGTCTTATAAGCTCCGCCACGTAAACCTCGCCGAAGCCTTTAATATCCATAGCGTCCCTGCCTACAAAGTTAATAATATTGCCCTCGATCTGAGCAGGACAGGCGCTGCTCGTGCATTTCATATCCGCCGTATCTTCATCTTTCACCGCAGGAGCGCCGCACACGGGGCATACCTTCGGTATCCGAAAACGCTCAATTCCTTCCGGGCGTTTTTCTTTTATAACTTTTTTTATCTTAGGGATGATTTCACCGGATTTATACACGACAGCCGTATCGCCGATGCCGAGATCCAGATCGTCTATATAATCCTGATTGTGAAGCGTTGCACGGGAAACATTAGTACCGCACAGCCTTACGGTATCAAAAATAGCCGTAGGCGTTATCCTTCCTGTTCTTCCTACGGAAAGCTCAATATCCCTGATAACCGTTTCTTTCTCCTCCGGCGGATACTTATATGCTATAAGATATCCACCGTTCTTACTGGTATCCGGGCACCTTTTCCGATCTTCCAGATTATTGAGTTTAACAACGGCGCCGTCTATATCGTAAGGAAGATCACCGCGCATACTGCCGATCTTTTCCACGGATTCCCATACTTCTTCCGCCGTTCTGCAGACATAATAATTTTCTATAACCTTAACGCCGTTTTTTTCTAAAAATTTGTAAACTTCCTCATGAGTTTCAAAAGAAACGCCGCGGGCTTCCTGAAGGTTAAATACGAACATAGACAGCTTCCGTTCTTTTGTAACGGCGGAATCGAGCTGACGCAGAGTACCCGCCGCGCAGTTTCTCGGATTTGCGAAAGGCTTTTTCCCTAAAAGCTCCTGCCTTTGATTCACCTCATCAAACGCGGCGTTTTCCATAAAAACCTCGCCGCGAACTTCCAGATATTCGGGCTTATCCAAAAGACTGTGCCGAACGTCGTCTATAACCTTAGCGTTCTCCGTCACATCTTCGCCCTGATCGCGCCCGTCGCCTCTTGTAACCGCCGTGACAAGCTCGCCCTTTTCGTAACGCAGCGCAAGAGAAAGCCCGTCTATCTTTGTTTCCACCACAAAATCCGTCTGCTCGCCGAGTTTTTCTTTCATATCTTCGACAAATTTAAAGACTTCTTCTTTTGTAAAAACATCCTGTATGGACAGCATAGGATTTCTGTGTTTCACTAAAACTCCGGCCGTGCGCTTCGCGCTCCCGCCTACTTTTTTTGTCGGCGAATCTTCCTTAGCCAGATCCTGATACAGGGCTTCAAGCTCCCGCATTTCCCTGGAAAGACTGTCGTACTCCGCATCTGTTATTTCCGGAGAATCTTCATCAAAATATTTTTCATTATGATATTTTAATAGTTTTGAAAGCTCCTCCATGCGGAGCTGCGCTTCTTTTTTATCCATATTCCACCCTGTTTAAATCTTAACCAACGGCGCTACATCGAGCGCCAGCTTTTTCATTCCGACGCTGTCGAAAGCTATATTAGCTACATTTTTATTGACGGAAACGATCAAACCTTCGCCAAATTTAGGATGCTTTACCTTATCTCCGGCGTTCAGATCAGACTTGGAAGCAGATCCCATATTTTTCAGTTTTTCAACGTCCTGTCTTATGTATTTTAATCTGTCGAACGGCTTATTCGACTGATTATATCTCTTGGTTCTGCCTGAGCTTCCCGCGCTCTTTTCTTCCTGATAACTCTTGGCGCCTAACCTGTCCGCTCTGTCGTCCCAGAGCAGCGGATCGAGTTCTTTTAAAAACTGAGATTCGCGCGTATACTCGGTTTTGCCGTAAATAGTTCTCGCAATAGCGCTCGTCATAAACAAGCGCTCCTTTGCGCGGGTTATACCTACATAGCAAAGCCGCCTTTCTTCTTCGAGTCCTTCTTCTGATTCGACGGCGCGCCAGCCTGGAAAAAGTCCGTCTTCCATTCCCGGCATAAATACGACGGGAAACTCAAGACCTTTAGCGCTGTGAAGCGTCATAAGCACTACAGCGTTTTCCTCAGGTCTGTGATTATCAACATCCGCCATCAGCGCAACGTTTTCTAAAAATTCAGCTAAAGAAAGCTGAGGGTTTTCTTCTTCTCTATCGTAAAGTACCGACTTAAATTCCAGCAGGTTTTCTATTCTACCGTCCGCCTCTACGGTCTTTGCATCTTCAAGGGCTTTAAGGTATCCGCTGTCCGTCATAAGCCTGTCGTATATATCGCTGACTTTCATTTCATCATGCTGCGCGTGGCACTCCGCCAGGAGTTTTATAAGATTGTGCAGCCCTTCCGCAGCCTTCTGGGAAAGACCGTCCAGCACATCGTCATATGTTAGTACCTCAAACAAACTGGCATTTCTCTGTTCTGCAAGAACCCTGAGCTTCTCAAGGGTTTTTCCGCCCACGCTTCTCTTAGGCTCGTTTATAATTCTTTCAAAAGCGATATCATCGGCAGGATTCAAAACAAGCGTCATATAAGCTATCATGTCTTTTATTTCTTTTCTGTCGTAAAACTTTGTTCCTCCAAGCACTCTGTACGGTATATCTAACGACATAAAAACTTCTTCAAAACTTCTCGACTGTACGTTTGTACGGTACAGCACGGCAAAATCGGAATATTTCACCGAGTTCGATTTAAGACGTTCAATTTCTTTTGCCACATAATACGCTTCATCTTTCTGATTATCAAGCCGCCTGTACATCAGCTTGCTTCCTTCATCCATTTCCGTCCACAGTTCTTTATCCTTACGGCTTTTATTTTTTTGTATCACGGAATGAGCTGCCTTCAAAATATTTCCGCATGAACGGTAATTCTGTTCGAGTTTAACAACCTTAGCTCCCGGAAAATCCTGCTCAAAAGACAGTATATTTTTAATATCCGCTCCGCGCCACTGATATATACACTGATCGTCGTCGCCTACTACACAGATATTTTTATGTTCGGACGAAAGCAGATTAACAAGCCTGTACTGCATAAAATTTGTATCCTGATATTCGTCTACCATTACATACTTAAACTTATCTCTGTATTTTTCCAGAGTTTCATTATCTGTTTCAAACAGATGCACCGTCTTCCAGATAAGATCGTCAAAATCCATAGCGTTATTTTTACGCAGAGTAGACTCGTATTCCTTATACAGCCTTGCCACAATCTCACCCTTATATCCCGAAGTATGGAGCGCGAACTCCGAGCTGTCCATACCCTTTTCCTTCGCGTCGCTGATTATTCCCAGCACGTAATTTGGCGAAAAAGACTTATCGTTGGCTTTTGGTTCCGCCTTTATGCACGCTCTTATTACGGTCCGCTGATCCACGGGATCATAAATGGTAAAATCGTTTGAATAGCCTATCTTATCGGCGTTCATCCTTAAAATGCGCAGACATGCCGAATGAAACGTCATTATCCACATGTGAAGCCCTTCGCCTACAATGCTTTCCACCCTCTCGCGCATCTCCTGGGCCGCTTTATTCGTAAACGTTACAGCTAAAATATTATAAGGAGAAATGCCCTGATCCATTATCATATAAGCGATCCTTCGAGTCATGGTGCTTGTTTTGCCGCTTCCTGCCCCTGCAAGGATCAAAAGAGGCCCATCTACATACATAGCCGCCTCTCTCTGTTTTTCATTTAAATTTACTAAATATTGGGGATAATCTGAATAATTCATAATTTATATAAACCAATCCTGTACTTTAATATTTGCATTAACATTTATAAAATCGGCGCTTTCAGCAGCCAATTTTATCCCGTATCATTTTTATTTCTTTTGCGTATCCTTCAAGTTCGTTAGGCGTTTCCAGATTAAACGGCAGCCCTGTCAGTCTTTCATTTGATACTATCGCAGCTATAGCTTCAAGTCCTATTGTACCTTCGCCTATTTTCGCGTGTCGATCCTTATGGCAGCCAAGACCGTTCATATTATCATTAATATGAACGCCTCCGATTCTGCCTGGACCTATAACTCTGTCTATCTCGTCGAGTACGCCTTCAAAATCATTAACCACATCATAACCTGCCGAGTGAAGATGACATGTATCTATGCAGATTCCAAGATTCTTATTATGCTTCACACCCTGAATTATCTGCGCTATTTCCTCCAAGCGGCCTCCAATCTCCGAACCCTTTCCGGACATGCCTTCGAGCAGTATCATAGGTCCGTTATCATCTGTTATTACTTCGTTCAAGGCATCAGTTATCAGCGAAACGCCTTTTTCTGCCCCTTGCCCTACATGGCTTCCTGGATGAAACAGAAATCTCGCATCCGGCAGATATTTCATCCTTTCTACATCTTCTTTCAGCACATTTCTTGCAAATTCGCGCACGCTTTCCTTATCTGAACACAGATTCATGGTATAAGGCGCATGAACAAGCAGCGGTCCGAAGCCGTATTCTTCCATAGCTTGTTTCAGCTTATCTATATCATTCTGATCTATCGCCTTAACGCTGCCGCCCCGCGGGTTCCTCGAAAAAAACTGAAATGTATTCGCTCCTATGGAAATCGCTTCCTGAACCGCTTTATAATAACCTTTCGCAATAGAAAGGTGACATCCTAAATAAATATTATCCAATTTATTCCTCCAAAAATAAAGTCTGTTCGCCGTTCTCCTTTAAAAACAGATTTCTATCAGTATCATAAAGATATCTGCGAATAATAAAATTAATACGGCGAAGTACGGCTTTCGTACCCCGCCGATTAAGTTTTTACCTGTGACTGATTATTTTACCCAGATTCCGCCTCCGATAAACTCTCTTATTATAGAATTATTGCTGATATCATTGATTCCATCGAGAGATTTCACACAGCTCAGAATCCTGAGCAGTCTTTGAGCTTCGAGATATTCAGGCTCGCCTTTTTCAATAATGCTAAGACCCTTTTCTGCAAACGGTTTTAACACTGCAAGCTCATACATTAAGACAGAATTAAATACGACGTCCGCCTCCACATTATACGGAAAAATATTTTTTATTTCGCCATCCCTTACATCGTCCCACTGTTCGAGAGTCTGCTGAGCGGTTTTATTTCTGGAACGCATATCGCGAACAATACGTCTTATAAGACGAACATCCGTAACAGGTATTCTGTTGATCTCGTCAATATTAAGCGCAGTAAGAGGACTTATATAGATTCTGAATTTCTCGCTGTCGTCTATATGGCTTGTAAGCGCCTTGTTTAAAGCGTGGATTCCTTCTATTACGATAGGCTGATTGGCATCTGCTTTTGTAATCCTTGTACCGTAGCGCTTACTTCCTGTTATAAAGTCAAACACAGGCATATCGACGATCTCACCTCTCAGCAAAGCGTTCATTTGATTATTGAAAAGATCTACGTCTACTGCGGACAAATCTTCAAAATCAAACTTGCCTCGTTCGTTTCTGGACATTTGATCTCTTTCTATAAAATAATCGTCCGTACCCATATATAAAGGTTTTTTGCCGTTTACCCGTAATTGTATACATAACCTCTGCGCAAATGTGGTTTTTCCGGAGGAAGACGGCCCTGCTATGAGGATTATTCTCTTATTATTCTTAACAATTTTATCCGCTATCTCGGCTATATTTTTTTCGTGAAGCGCCTCGTTTATGAGAATCAGATCGTGCCATTCGCCGTTTTCGATTTTTTTATTAAGATCAGAAATATAATTCAAATCTATAAAATTTTTCCAGTGAGCAAGTTCCCCGTAAGTCTGAAACATTTTAACATCATCTCTGTATATATTAATATTATTTGGACTTTCGTGCTGAGGAACTCTTATTATTATATTTCCGTTATACGGAACTATTTCAAAGATCGTAAGGGCTCCTGCCGACTGCATGAGATGATCATAAAATACGGCTGAAAATCCGTTATATGAATATTCAAAAACTTCCTGCACATCGCAGTTTCTTATGAAATCTATCTGCTGTTTTGTTATGGATTCCGGCGGATTTTCCGACAAAATCTCTGAACGGGAAATAATCCTGCGCTGAAACATTATATTTTCCGATATAAGCTCTCTCATTCTTTTTTCTATACGAAAAGCAAATTCCTTCGTACCTGGAATTTTACTGTCAAATTCTATAAAAATACCTCCGTTCAACGGATACTGTACCATCGCCTTAACTTCAGGCTTCAGTTCGTTAAGCACGATAAGATATAGAAAAATTATTGTTTTCTGATATGCAAGCCTGGCAAGTCTGCATCTCAGATCTAAAAATTCTACTCTGCACGATCTGTTTAATTCATAAAGAAGATCTCTGCCCACGTCGTCTACTCTTGCGAGTATGGCTTTATATCCGTCCCTTTCACCATAATATTTATTAGCGAGCTCATACAACTTTATTCCCTTATCTTCCGAAACCGTTTTCGTTTCGTCATCTATTACGATGTCTATTAAAATCATATCATTCATAATTATTATCTCCGCACATGTAAATACTGATTCTTCTAATATTTATTAATTTAACATATTTGATTCGGTATTTCTGCAGCGTATTTTATTTTACCATATCCGCTGAGTTATACCTTTACCTTTTTATTCAGATTTTCAGATATACACTACGATTTTTCCTGTCACTTTTCCTGATTCCATATCTGCGCACGCTTTCGCAATATCATCAAATGCGTACTCGGCTCCCATTCCAGGAGCGGAATGATGCATATCCAAAAACGAAATGACATCGTTGATTATATCCTGATTAGGCGAATTATCGTGAAAACCTGTAAGATATATGCCGTTAGGAATATCTTTAACCGGATCAAATTTCTCCAGAGCCGATTCGCCATGAACAGCTTCTGCACTGCACACTATTCCGCCTCTCATGACGCAATGCATAGTATCGTACAGAGTTTTAACCTCCGCCAGATCCAGCGCCTTTGTAGCTCCGAATAACTTGTCGCTCAAATTTCCCGTATCAATAAGCACTTCATCCGCTTCTTCTAAAAATGGCTTCTTGCTTTCATCAGATACAGAGGCGATAACGCGGCAGCCGAGAGCTTTCGCAAGCTGAACCGCCGCATATCCGAGATCGCAGTCTGCGCCTCTTACCAGCAAAGTATCGGAATATTTCAGATCCAGACATTCAAATAACGAACCCCATGCGGTAAAATATGTTTTGGGAACGGCTGCAAGCTGCTTCCATGTAAGACCTGTATATACGGGAAAGACATAGCTGACGGGCAAAAGCGCATATTCAGCATAACTTCCGTCAAAACGTCTGCCCATGCCGCCCATCAGCGCCACTACCTTCTGACCCGTTTCAAATCCGCTGTCAGATGCGTCCGCTATTTCTCCTGCGCATTCGATTCCCGGGATAATTGGCTTTTTTATATAATCTTTTTCTATCTCGGACAATCTTAAAACCTGTTCGGATCTGTTTAAACCAAACGCCTTGACTTTTACCAGCACCCAGCCGGGTTTTACTTTCGGAACGGAACACCTTGTAAATTTTATATCAGCAGCCTGAGTTACTCCGTTCAATAAGACTGCTTTCATAGTTTTCGGAATCATACGCTTTCGACCTCCTTACAGCATTTTGGATCAGCCACACAAAACTAACACGAAATACAAACAGCGGCAAAACAATCCTAATGCCATGCCGGCAGCTTACATTTATATAATCTAACTTATCGTACTATCTTGATAACAATTTGCTCGATCTTAACAGCACAAAAAATCTACTATATATATTATAATCCATATGATGTCTGAAAAAAAGTACAAGAACTGCCTATACGTCAATTATTTTCAAATAAATTTGCCGCCAATGATACTTATCAGTATTTTTCTTAAATAAAAACTATCTATAAATTTTGATTTCCATATTAAAACCGATATAATTGACAATTAAGATATAATCGCCATCAAAAAACAAAAAGGCACAATTTCAAATGATATAAAACCGACCTGAAATTATGCCCTATATTTGCTGTACGAATAAACCTTACAGCTAAAAAAGTTTATATTCTGACTGACAAATACGACCTGAAAGTCTGTAAAATTATTTTATGCCATTACCTCCCGTATTTTATATATTAAATAATAAATCAAATAACTATCACGCTGTTAAATCATCATATAAGCCGCTCCCAGATCCGGTTTCCTCCATAGCATTAAATTCTTCTGTAAAATCATTAGAATACATATCTGAAACGCGCCCCGAATCTATAAGCTCTACCAACTCTTTCATTTCGTTTTTTGACAGCGTTATACCTCTTCCCATTTTTTCATGATCGGGCCGCCAGTCGCGCAGATCATACTTTGCAGGCGTATCGTTCCACTCTACCATGTTGAGTTCCTTAGTCCATCCTGTTGATGATGTAGATAACACTCCGAAATGACGTACTATAGAAAATTTAAAATTTTCTTTTTTATTAATTGCCATAATTTTATCTCCTTTCTTTCCAAATATTCATAACAATGCAAACAAATAATACATATTTAATTTTCAATCCGTTTGCAGTATTATAATACTATTTTTGTAATATAATGTCAATATTATTTTAAAAATTTCACTATTTATTTGCATATTCAAAATCCTGCGTATATAATAAAACAAACTACAAAGCTGCTTTGATTACTTTCATTTAAACAGACTTTGCTTATATTACGTATGTATCACAAACAATATTCATGTATAATAAAATATAATTTTATATTTTATAAATAAATTAATTTTAACCAAGGAGGATAAAATGTACAGTGTTGGAATTATAACATCCAGCGACAAAGGCTCTGCAGGTCTGCGTGAGGACAAAGGCGGTCCTGCTATCCGTTCGATAATAGAAAAATTCTCTGATGATTTTAAAACAGAAAAATATATTATAGTGCCTGATGAAAAAGATACGCTCGCCGAATCCATGATACAAATGGCAGACGTGGACGGCATAGATTTAATCGTTACTACAGGCGGCACCGGTTTTTCTAAACGAGATGTCACTCCAGAAGCTACTCTTTCCGTTATAGAACGCCGCACTCCCGGAATCCCTGAGGCTATGAGAAGCATAAGCATGAAGATAACGCTGAGAGCCATGCTATCGCGAGCTGAAGCGGGAATCCGCGGAAATACTCTTATCATAAACCTGCCCGGAAGCCCCAAAGCAATAGAAGAAGTTTTAGCTCCGCTTCTTCCATCTATAAAACATGGTATAGATATACTTCAGGGCAGAGATGCTGAATGTGCAAGACCTTAAATTCCAGCAGACTTTTCTGCTTTTCAACAAAAATGCCAAAAGATCAATAAAAACAAATAAGCCCGTTTTAAAAATACCAAATGCCGCCTACAAAGGCGGCATTTAAGCAAAATAATAATTTTAATATATTAATTCTCATTTTGAAAACTATATGGATATCAAAATATAAAATATTTATAAATTTTAATTATGCGACATGCCTCTGTACTTTTCTGAAAGCACTCTCGCCACTAAAACTCCGCTTGCCGAAGCCTGTGACAGAGAATGCGTGACCCCAGTGCCATCACCGATAGCATACATACCTTCTACTACCGTCTGCATATTTTCATCCACAGCTATTTTTGAATTATAAAATTTAACCTCTACACCGTAAAGCAGCGTATCCTCGTTTGCCATTCCCGGCGCTATCTTATCCAGCGCATATATCATTTCTATTATATCGTCGAGCTGGCGTTTTGGAATTACCAAACTGAGATCTCCGGGCGTAGCCCTTAAAGTCGGACGTGTAAAACACTTTTCCATACGGTGCTCCGTACTTCTGCGCCCTTTTACCAGATCCCCGAAACGCTGAAGCAGCACGCCTCCGCCGAGCATATTGCTAAGACGAGCGATAGACTCGCCATACTCATTGCTATCGTTAAACGGCTCTGTAAAATGACTTGCTACCAACAGTGCAAAATTTGTATTCTGAGTATGCAATGCTGGATCAGCGTAACTGTGCCCATTTACGGTAACAATACCGTTCGTATTTTCCGCTACCACTTCTCCATATGGATTCATACAAAAAGTACGCACCTGATCGTTATACTTATCTGTCTTATATACGATTTTACTTTCATAAACCTGATCTGTAATATGCTTGAAAATCTCAGCAGGTATTTCAACCCTTACTCCGATATCCACCTGATCGCTCTTATTCTTCACATTAAACTTAGCGCAAATTTCAGACATCCACTTAGAACCCGATCTGCCTGAAGCCAGCACAACATCCTGACAAGCATACACATCGCCCTTTACTGTTCTGACCTCAAATCCGTCTTCCGTTTTGTCTATGGTTTCAACATCGGTGTAAAACTTTATATCTATTTTATCCTTTATAAAATTAAAAATCTCACCGAGAATCTTTTTATTTCTGTCAGTTCCCAGATGACGCACCTTTGCATCTAAAAGATGCAGGTTATTTTTAAGCGCTATGGTCTTTAGATCAGAATCTTTTGTTGAATACAGCTTCGCTTCCGCTCCGCCGTAACCGCAGAGTACCCTGTCTACATATTCCATAAGCTCCATAGCCTTGGCTTCACCTATATATCTGTGCAGATTTCCTCCGAATTCAGTTGTAATATTATACTTACCATCGGATAAAGTGCCTGCACCGCCATAGCCGTTCATAATCTGACACGGATTGCATTTTATACAATCTTTAACCTTTCCGGCGGTTATAGGACATATCCGCTTTTCCAGAGGCGCTCCCTTTTCCAGCATCAATACATTCAGATTACAATCGAGCTGCGCCAGTTCGTACGACATGAATACACCGCCTGCTCCAGCTCCAATAATAATTATATCGTATTTTTTCATTTATTCTGCTCCCAATTATATACAGCGCTCTGCGCACATTTGCGGATCTTTACCTAAAAATAAGGCGATTCCCTAGAATCGCCTACTCATTAATCTTCATGTTTTTTCTGAACTGCTTCAATAAAAGCCAATAGATCTTTTGCAAAAGAAAACGACATAATATTATAAAACTTACTTTGCAATGTTTCTTCTATTGTTATATCAAAACCAACTATCAGCAGCACATCATCTTCACTAAAATAATGCTGCTTAAATGACTCTTCATCTCGAACCCTATACGTTTCCGGAATCGAAATATTTACTGTCATTTCTAAAAAACGCGACATTGATGTTGAAGCCATTCCCATCATCTGATTCATGAGTTCACAAATCGCACTTTCACCGATTTCATCTACTTCAAAATTCTCGGAATCAAACTCCGTCATCATCATTATTTCAAGAATCTTGCGAATATCTTCTTTTTCCATAATCAGAAGATTTCTTCCCTGTAATCCTTCTACATAATGAATTTCAACCGCCATTGCCGGACCTTTCATCGGAAGATGAAAATCGTCCTTTCTTATAACTGAAACATCTGGTGTAGTAATGTTTACCGTTTTTCCCAACATGGTATGCATAGCCATAGTTGAAGAACCCAAACACATATTAAAAACTTCACCAATAATGTCTTCATGATGAGCAGACAGAAAATCCTCAGTATTTACCATCTGTTAAACACTCCTTAAAGTCCCATATCTTTTACGGCTTTAATTATTCTTTCCGGCTTAAACGGTTTTACTATAAAATCCTGCGCTCCGCTCTTAACGGCCTCTATTACCATAGATTCCTGACCCATAGCAGAACACATTATAATCTTAGCCTGCGGATCAGCTCCTTTAATAGCCTTAAGAGCTTCAAGACCATCCATATTAGGCATCGTAATATCCATAAATACTAAATCCGGCTTATGTTCAGCGTACATTTCTACTGCCATAGCGCCGTCTTCAGCTTCGAGTACATCTTCGTACCCTTCTTTCGCAAGAGCGTTTTTAATTGTCATTCTCATGAATGCTGCATCATCAGCAAGTAATATCTTTGCCATATAACTTCCCTTTTCCTAACGTTATTACCAAGTGAATTATCTAAAATATAAACTCTTATATATAATGTCGACATAAAATGCAAACATGTAATACACCTTTGTTAAACATATCTGCATTTTAATAATATTTTATATAAGATCGCTTTTCTGTTTTTCTATTATACCCTATTTTATGACGGACAGTAAAGGTTTATTTCTCGCTTTTAAATAAAATGTAATCAAAAACGATATCTCTTTACACAGAGATACCGTTTTAATATTCTATTCCTAATTTGACTTTAAAATACTTTATTATTTAATTTCATCTTTTATTATCTTATCCGAACTTTCCGGCGTTTTTTTGCAATAAGACAAATATATTCTACTTACTATTTTTAGTTTCAACTACCGGAATATCATCATCAGATTTAGCGTCAAGATCATTGATGAATTTTTTGCTTTCTTTTACTATAACTCCACTCAACAATACTATTCCTATTACGTTAGGAACTACCATAAGACCATTTAATATATCGGCGATATTCCATACTACGTCTAAAGCCGTTACAGTGCCCACGAAAGTAAAGATTACAAATAATAACTTATATAATTTAATAATCCTCGGACCTACAAGATATTCTGCAGCTCTTTCTCCATAATAAGACCAGCCTAAAATAGTCGAAAATGCAAACAGCGATAATGCTATCGTAATAAGCGGTCTTCCTATGGTAGGAATCTGAGCGAATACTGCAAATGTAAGTACGTTGTTATTCGTCATAGCTTGAGCTACTTCAGGATTCTTTAAAACTGAACTTACAAGGGTAAGACCTGTAAGCAGACAAATTACTACTGTATCCCAGAAAGTACCCGTCATTGATACGAGCGACTGTCTTACAGGATTTTTAGTCTTTGCAGCAGCGGCTACCAGCGGAGCGGAACCCAAACCTGATTCATTAGAAAAGAGCCCTCTTGCGCATCCGAAACGGATAGCCTTGGAAACGGCAAACCCTGTCGCACCTCCAAAACCTGCCTGCGGAGAAAACGCGGACGTTATTATCAGTTTTAATGCCGGTAATATATAAGCAGCGTTCATTATCAAAATTATCAGACAGCCTAATACATAAAATATTGCCATAAACGGAACTAACTTCTCACACACTTTTGCGATGGATTTAACCCCTCCAAGTATTACTATCGCCACAAGCGCAGACACAAGCACGCCCATAATCCACGGCGGGATATTATAATTTGAGCTAAACGCTTCAGCTATGGAATTTGACTGGGTCATGCAGCCGATTCCGAATGCTGCAAAAGCTGCGAATACAGCGAATAAAACAGCCAGCCACTTCTGACCTAACCCTCTTTCCAGTGCGTACATAGCTCCGCCGAGCATTCTGCCGTCTTTCGATTGAACTCTATATTTAAGCGACATCAGCGTTTCGCTGTATTTTGTAGACATACCAAATACGCCTATCAGCCACATCCATAAAACAGCTCCTGGACCTCCAGAAATAATAGCCGTAGCAACCCCAACGATATTACCTGTACCTATTGTCGCAGCCAGCGCTGTCGTAAGCGCCCCGAACTGCGATATTTCACCTTCGCCTTCTCCATCCTGAGTAACTGAAAGTTTAATACCTTTAAAAAGATGACGCTGAATTATACCCGTACGAAACGTCATAAAAAGGTGCGTTCCGAAAAGGATGACGATCATAGGTATTCCCCATACGACATCATCAATGTCTTTAATCAACTTCGCAAATGTTTCCATAAAATTTCTCTCCTTTAAAAATCTGCAGATTATAAATCCAGATCGACAATATTGAAAAACAGGAGAACTTTATCTGAGTAATTTACTAAAACACGCATATAGCAAAAACCGAGCAAATTCGTAAAATAAAATCCTAAATTCTAAAAAGTAAAAACATATTAGTATTTAACATATTTTATTTTAAAAATTTACTTTCCCTGTTTTACATACAATATCGTAATCGTATATATTATCATATAAAACTTACACAATGTCAACATATTTTTTCTTAAACTAAGTTTTACACAAAATTATTTTCGTTTTTTACGGTAATACACAATTTTTTCAGAATTGTTCAAGATGTAAACACTTTTCAACTATATATATAAATTTATCTATTATTCATATTCAAAATAAATCCCATAATCATAACTATTTAATATTAATTTATTATTTTATATAAGAATATATTTATTTTACAAAAATCTTTATTGACATCGAATAAAATATTTTTTATAATATTTAATCGTAAGTAATACTACTTCGAGGTGTGGCTCAGCTTGGTAGAGCGTTGCGTTCGGGACGCAAAGGCCGCAGGTTCGAATCCTGTCACCTCGACCAGATTTCAAAACGTCGTCTGATATTGTTGATAATGCAGTGTTTTCAACATGTCAGGCGATTTTTAATTTGGCCGATAATTTTTATTCCCGTTTATTCATATACAATCGAATAATATGTACTTAAAAATCGTCCTCTCATATAGTGCGTCAGACTGTTTAATAACTACGATCAATGTTGTAATAAAAAATACCGTATACAGTTTTGAAGAACCTTTATTACGGCATATATTGTTTAAAAAACAGAACTCAGATAAATATCTGTAACTATCTTTAGGAGCTCGTATCAAGACCAAAAATTGCATTAATGATGTAATACATGTACTTACAAAAAGCAAATAATAACACCAATGATTATGCATTCCAAAAAGAAAAGTTTTCATAAGACAAAGAACAAGATATGTATGTTTTACTAACAATAAACTATCTTTTTAATATTTCTAAATACCAGAGATTTACCGCCTACTTACTTCAGATTTACAGCCGCCTGCAACGACCTTGCCATTAGAGTTATATCCTTCCCACTGTTAAGCAAATTAAAGACTTTCACCCATTAGAACGCGCGCTTGTCGGGCGAACATAAAACAAATGCCGGACACATTACAATATGCCCGGCATTTAATTATTACTTCTTATGTATTGTATTCTCTTTTAGTGAGATGTATCGACTAAAGCAATACTCGAATCATTTCTGCGCGCCTGTTCCACGACAGCTTCCGAAAGTTTCTGAAAAGAACTGTAAGACGAACTTGCTCCTGTTAAAGCATCAATCTCCCCTTCTCCCTGACCTTCCAAGAGCTGACTCGCATAATAACGGGTATATTCGTTAGGATAAGTTCCGTTTGTATGAAGCATCGTCTGCATATAAGCGTTATCCCAGCTTTTAATAAAACCACTGGCATTCTCTGCATTATACTCCACAGAAACAATACTTCCGCCTTTAACCATAATCGTAATGTATTCTTTCCAGCCGAAATTAAACTCGGCGGCCTGTGCCGTATAATAACCGTCATGAAGCTCATTCTTATCACCGCAAGCCGTCAAAATTATCATTAATACTAATATCAATGCTCCGCTCAGTATTCGTTTCATATACCCTGATCCTCCTTTAAAACAAACTTTCTAACCTGTGATTTAAGAGCCTCCGCTTCTTTTGCCAACATTCCGCTGGACTGCTCTGTACCGCTTGCATTTTGTAAATTTCTATCGGCTATAGCAGAAATAACATCTATACGTTCTTCCATTATATTAAGCGCCTTCTCCTGACCTTTCACCGCTGTCACTAATTGATCTGAAATCTCGCTTATCTGATCGGAAACATCAGATATTGATTTAAGAGAACCGGCGGTATCCGCAGTCAACTCTACGCCATTCTGTATAATAGCTCTCGTATTGCTTACCATATTCGTAGCGCTCTTAGCTGCTTCAGAACTCTGCAAAGCAAGCTGCTTGACTTGATCGGCTACCACTGCAAATCCTTTACCGGCGTTTCCCGCGCGCGCCGCTTCCACAGAAGCGTTAATAGCAAGAATTCCCGTCTGGAAAGCTATATCTTCAATAGCCTTTGCAATAGTTGTAATTTCCTGGACATTAGAACTTATATCGTCCATACCGCTCGAAAGAGCCTCCATTTGGGCATTTGCTTCATGAATGCGCAGCGCGATTTCCTCCGTTTTAGAACGGGTCTGACCGCTGCTTTCATTAACACTAAACAAACGCTCTTTTACATTAGATACAGCATCTACCAGAGCCTCTGCAGACTGATTCTGCTCAAGCGACGCATGATGAAGCTGACCAGACTGCTCGTTAAGTTCATCGGACATATCGGCAAGCCTGGAAGCTGCAGCACGGAAGCCTACAATAGTTTCATTCATAGATTGAATAATCGTTCTCAGACTTTGCCTGATCAGTGCAAAATCTCCCTTATAATCTACCTGAGATTCTATGCGCAGATTGCCCCTGGCTATCTGCGTCAGCACATGCTGAATATCGGATATGTATCTGTTTACGCTTTCAACCGTAGAATCCAGCGTTTGAGTAAGAATTTCCAATTCATCTCCTGAATGAACAGGAACGACTTCTGTATGAAGATCTCCATCTGAAAGCGCTATCATTCTGTTCGTTACATTTTTAACCGGACCTGAGATTGACCGTGACAAACGCAGAACAACCAGAATAGAAATCACTAATACCGCTGCCGTCGCTAATATATCTACCATCATAGCCGCATTGATTAAATGATTGTAATCTGACTTCGGAATCTGAATGACAAGGGACCAGTGAGTTCCTCTTACAGGAGAAAACGCTGCAAGTATATTGTTCCCTGACACAGAAAATTCTGCAGCGCCTGTTTCGCCCGTTGTAACACTACTTAAAGCGTCTTTTTTACCGCCAATAATATCTGCTAATGTATTTTTTGACATAATAAGCGACTCATCTCCATGACCGACAATTACGCCTTCCTGATCTACCATATACGCAATACCGTTTTTACCAAGATTCATACCGCTTATAACATCATTCAACGTATCATATTTATAAACGCCTACTAAATATAATATCGTTTGTTCGTTTTCTTTAACCGGCATTCCCATGGTAATGCCCAGTTTATTCTGAAATATCGTAGATGAATCGGTAGTCAAATTATCTGTTTCCTTCAGGAGTTCAAAAAATTTATTGCTTAAACTACGAGGCGCGTCGCCTGTTCCCTGAATCATTTCACCCTCAAGACTGTACAGAGCTATCGTGTGCAGTTCGTAAATCTCTGCAGCTTCTGTCAGAACTTCCTGGCGGTTTGCCCTTATAGCCGCGTTATCAAATCCGCCGTTTTCAGCACTCATACGAGGATCACCGGCTATCGTCATCATTCTATCTGCCAACATATGTATATTTGCTTCTACAGTCTTGGCAGATTGCCTTGCCATAGGCTGCAGACTATCCAGCAGTATATTATTTGCCAACGATTGCATTGAAAACGCCATTATCACACAACATATAATAACCAATATTAATATATTAAGCGTTGTGTTTTTTAATATCCTTCCATTAAGACTTCGTCTGATTTCCCGGCTGCGGGAATCTGATTTCTTTCTTATCACGACCATTTTTCTCCTTCTCCAGATATCTTTTAAAAAATATAATAAATAAAACCCGGCTAATTCCGCAAATTTCAGATGTGATGAATCAGCTGATAAATAATAAACTTTATTCCATAGTATATCATATTCTATTTATGAAAGTAAGTAATATATAAATTATGACAGTAATTCATTAATGTTAATCTAAATATCTGATTTATCAAAATATTTTCCAACAATTCCAAATATACTATTGTATTTCTATTCACATTTTGATATAATTTTTACAAATTTTCCCTTAAATATCAAAACTAACCTATTCCTTAAACTGTTCCATATTTATTAAACAAATATTAATTATATTAGCAGCTTCCTGCTGCTCAGAAAGGATATATATACATGATACAAAAAGACAATGTTACCCAAAAAGACGGCAGCTTAACTTCAAATTCTAATAAAACACCAGTATTGTTTCTAATATTTTTTATTATATTTTTTCTTCTCATCACTGCGCTGACAAGCTGGCTTTATATATCTTTAAATAATCAAATACTCGAAGATCGGCAAAAACATATAAATGAAGCGGCCGATAAAGCCGACAACATTGTACATTCTGTAAAAGAACAGGCGCTAAACTGTTCAAATTTATTAGAATCTCTTATTAATAATAACGACGCACTATCCGAACATGATCTTATAAACACTCTTAAACTCGCTGCAAATTCTGTAAATTCAGAAAATATGCTTGCAATAGCATTTAATAATAAGAATTATTACTATTCGTCGGACGATACTGAGGGAATATGGCAAAATACAGATATATTATCAAAAACTGTGTCTGCAACTCATATTCCTCATCTAAATTCAGCTGAAAACTATATATTTATTGTTAAACAGCTTAATAATAAACCGGTCATATCAGGTAATCTTGTTACTCATATTGCCATTGCAATAAATCCACAATATCTGAGAAAGCTCCTAAAAGCAAATGGTTTCAGCGATGAATACCACATATACATTATCAATAACGACAGAGATTTATTATACAGTTCTATATCTAATAACGATATAAATACAGAATGCAGCATCCTATCTTTTTTAAATAATTCTCACAAAAATAATACTATTGCTAATATTATTAACGATAAAAGCTGTATGTCTGTTTTTGAAAACGGACGGCGCTTTTTTGCAGCCGGCTCTTTCGGACTTTCAAACGACGTGTCTGTTTTAATGTGTATTCCTTCGGAATTTATCAGTGCAAATTTTACTTCATTTTTAAACACTATATTTATATACTTTTTTCTGATTATTATGTTTATATCGCTTTTGTTCTCTGCGTCTGCATTTTTTATTATGCATTCCTCCAGAGAAAGAAGAATTATTAAACAAAAAGACGAAATAAATACCCAACTTTCGGAATCCATCAAACTTGCTAACCATGCAAACCTTGCAAAAAGCAAATTTTTATCCCGCATATCCCACGATATCCGGACGCCTATAAACGGTATAATGGGTTCCGCCCTTATCGCCAGAAAAAATATAAACGATACCGATAAAATCAGCTATTGTCTGGATAAAATTGACGGTTCCTGCCGACATCTTCTATCTTTAGTTAACAATGTTCTCGATATGAGCAAAATAGAAAGCGGTAAAGTTCAAACAACCCAAGCCCCTATGAATATAAAAACTGCAGTTGATAACTGCGCTGCTATTATTTACGGACAGCTTGAAAACAGAAATATAAATTTTACACACGAATTTAATTTTAATCATACAAATATTATCGGAGATGAACTCCGTCTTCGTCAAGTTTTTATTAATATTCTCGGCAACGCTGTAAAATTTACACCGGAAGGCGGCAGAATCATTTTCCGGGCGACAGAAACAGATTTCAATCAGAATACCGCAAATTATATATTTGAATTTGAAGATTCAGGCGCAGGTATGCATCCCGATTTTTTAGAACGCATATGGGAACCTTTTGCCCAGGATGAAAGGGACTCTCAGGAAATGTGTCAGGGAACTGGTCTCGGCATGGCCATTACAAAGCAATTTGTGGATATGATGGGCGGAACTATAAATGTAAAAAGCGAGTTGGGCAAGGGCAGCAGATTTACTGTAAAATTAAGTTTTCCGATAAATAAAAATACCGTACATAAGAATAAAACCACATGCGATATAGATACCTCCGGCATGAAAGTACTTCTGGCAGAGGATAACGAATTAAACATGGAAATCGCTTCGGAACTGCTGAAAGCTGAAGGCGTCGATATCACGCCCGCGAAAAACGGCGAGATGGCTCTGCAGTTATTTGAAAAATCAGCCTTAAATTATTATGATGCAGTTCTTATGGATGTGATGATGCCTGTAATGGACGGAATTTCGGCTGCAAAAAGAATACGGGCGCTCAACAGAAAAGACGCTGAAACCGTACCTATATTAGCAATGACTGCAAATGCTTTTGATGAAGATATCAAGGCTACCAGGCAGGCTGGTATGAACGCGCATCTATCAAAGCCTATAGACATTACCGCTGTATTAAAAACCCTGTCGAAATATAACAAAGCTCGTATTGGCGATTCTATTTCAGACGAAAAACTTATTGATATAAAGTCGATATCATAAAAATTTTCTATTCCAATTATAGAAAATTTCCATTTATTATATATCTGCATAAGATTATTTCTAACAGCAAAGTTGCAACTTTATAAAAATATTCTTCTATGTTTTTAAATCATAGAAGAATATTTTAATTAATTTAACGCGTTGTGCTAATAAAAATTAGTCAATATATTGTATCATCAACAGAAAGCAATACAATATACAGAATTAATGGATAATAATATGATTGTATAATAAGTCATTTTGTAATTTTATTATAAATCACTTTTATTGTTTAGAAGTATATTGCGTTATTGATAATATTAAATACTATTTATTGATTATAATACTGCTAAAACAAGCTAATTAATAGCACAACGGGTTAATTTATAGACTTTTATAAAATATTAAGTATATCAAAATTACTATTTGCTTATGATAAAAAACATCTTGTACTAAGAATTCTTTACGATAGCAAAAGATTCAGAGTTTAGCATATCATGCAAAAGTTTTTTTGTTCTTTCAGTTGATTCGTAAGATTTACAGAACGCAAACCGAGCAGACAAATCGTCTATATCCTCCATAGCGTTTTTAACGTCAATCATCTTCTGCTGCGAGATTTCGGAAGCAGATGTATAATCAAGTTGTGCGGGATTCAGCCTGTGAGTGTGTACAGCATAATTTATTCTATTTTTACATCTGCAATTTCCTGAACCGTAAGCTCCGCAGTATTCTTCAAGAAAATCAGCCATTTTTGCCCGTATTCTCGACAATCTTTTCCTATAAGTTTCAGGCGTAATTCCCAATATCTCGCCAGCCATTTTGCTGTCCGCTTTAAACATGGTTCCCATTACAAAAATGCATCTGCTCTCCATATCAAGGCACTGAAGCATCACATTTGTACACGACAGCTTCAATTCCTCCTCAAGAACAGACCTTTCTATATTCTGAGTAATATCCGGAACGTCGTTGATCGGCGCATTTTCTATATCGTTGCCGTAAAACTCAAAGCTAAGCGGATGCTGCGCAAACATATATTTTTTGTAATTTTTCAAATGATTGGCGGTAATGCTAAACACCCAGGTAGAAAACGCGCTTTCCTTTCTGAACGATGAAAGATTGGTAATGATTTTCACTATAATATCCTGCGCTGCATCTTCTGCATCGTTAAACGTACCAAGCATACGAAGCGAAAAATTAAAAACAAAATCCTGAATATCGAGAATAATTGTTTCGACAGAATCCTTATCACCCGACACCGCCTTATCTATTAATACCGACATCTCTTTTTCCGTTCTTTCGTACATAAAACTTACCTCCTGCTGCAATTATCTTCAGATATGACGTTCAGCCAAGCAGGCTTTGCGTCCGTTTATGTATTATTAGACAACGCTGCTATGCTTTTGTGACAATAAAATAACAAAAATTTCAGATTTTTTATCTGATAATCTGTCGAAAAAAGTCTGCAAAACTCACTGTTATTAATATATCAAACAACAATTTTTAAATATCTAAATATTAACCGCCTGACATCAGCCTTTAATAATCAGCGCCATAAAAACAAGCGGCTCGCTGCCTATACATTCGATACTGTGTCCGCTTCCATCGCCGCAGAAAAACACATCGCCAGCTTTAGCCGGAATTTTTACACCGTTGTCATCATAAACACCTTCTCCTGACAAAATATAATAAGTTTCGGTTTCGCCATGATGATCGTGATAACCAAGAGAAGCTCCCGCTTCTACAGTGATTTTTCCAAAAAGTCCGCATTTACCATTAAGCTGTTCCTCATTCAGCAGCCTCTCTACTGTTACTTTACCATGACCGCCAAGGTGATTTTCAAATACGTTTATCATACTCATTGTTTACCTCCTGTTATTTCCTGCAATCTGCAGAAAATTATATCTATTTATTTACTTCTTCTATTATACTCATACTCCGCGATTTTCACAATAATTTACATAATATAGAAATTTCGTTTATGGCTAATTTCATATTTTCTTTCTTAATAAAAATAAACTATTTTGTTATTCTTTAAATCTTTTGAAAAAATCTTGTATAATACCGTCGCGTACAATAAATTTGTGATAGAATAATTATATGTATGCCAATCTTTTATATCATACTCTTTCACATATATATTCAAAAACTGAAATAATGCACAGGAGGAATTTATCATGACTAACGCAGAATTGCGCGAAGCATTAAAAAAAGAATACGAGCTGCCGTATGAAGAACAAATGAAACAACATCCTATTGTTTTTGATCTGGGAGGCGAATTTGTGGATTACACAGAAGACGGACGGTTTACAGTCAGATATCCTATTAAACCCACCCAGCGAAACGGACACAAACTTCTTCAGGGTGGATATATCAGTGCTTTTTTTGACGACAATTACGGACTTTTCGCTTATGTAGCTTCAGATAAAAGTTCCATGCCTTCCATAAATATGACTGTTAACTTTCACAAAGGAGTCACAGAAGAAACGGATCACATAACTATAACGACTCACGTTACATCGGTCGGTAAGCGCATACTCTCTATGGCTGGCGAAGCAAGAAACGATAAAGGACAGCTTGTAGCAACCTGCCAGACGAATATGCTGAACGCCGACGGCGTCAGAATAAATATATAATCAGATTACTGAACGGTAGTCAATTTTTTATATCAAAATAAATCTGGATTACCTTTCGGAATATATTAATCACATTCCGTTCGTTTCCAGTCTTCCACAAATAAATGCTTTTATTATCAATCTTTTTCCAACATTCTAACATATTTAAAAATAGAAACGCCGCTGAAAAATCATCAGCGGCGTTTTCTGCGCATTATATATGTTAGGAAAATTATAAATATATATGCTAAATTAAGATCTATATTATTATATATTAATATGGTAATCATTAACAGAAATACTTCGATTTATGTTGAGATTTTAACATATTAAATATAATTTTGCAATATCCGTTTTAGTGTAATCTGCATTAATTCTTATCTAAATGTTTTTAGAATATAGCTTCGCTTTCTTCTGACAATTTCTTATAAGTCTGATATCTCTGCTTAGCGTTTTCTTCAGCCATACCGAACAATTCGTCGGCTGTATCAGGGAACGATGTTACGAGCTGCGAGTATCTTACTTCGCTCATTAAGAAATCTCTGAAGTTTGCGCTTGGCTCCTTGGAATCCAAAGTAAACGGATTCTTTCCTTCTTTCTTTAGATCAGGATTGTATCTGTATAAATGCCAGTAACCTGCGTCAACAGCATCCTTCATAACTTCCTGAGCCTTATTCATACCCTTCTTGATACCGTGGTTTATGCAAGGAGCGTAGGCGATTATCAAAGACGGACCATCATACGCTTCAGCTTCTCTGATAGTCTTTAATAACTGGTTCTTATCTGCTCCCATAGCCACCTGAGCTACATATACATAACCATATCCCATGGCGATAAGACCCAAATCCTTTTTCTTAACTTTCTTTCCCGAAGCAGCAAACATAGCTATCGCAGCAGCCGGAGTAGCCTTGGAGGACTGACCGCCCGTATTGGAATAAACTTCTGTATCGAATACCATTATATTAATGTTTTCGCCGGAAGCGAGCACGTGATCCAGACCGCCGTAACCGATATCGTAAGCCCAGCCGTCGCCGCCAAACATCCAAATACTTCTCTTAGCAAGGAAGTCCCTGCGGTCTAAAATATTCTGAGCAAGTTTAGCCGCATCACCGCTTAATGCAGCCGATTTTAGCTTAGCTGCAAGAGCCCTTGCAGGCGCGTTATTAGCTTCTCTGTCGTCGAAAGTAGCTAAGTACTCATCTATTGCTGATTTTAACGAAGCGTCAACTCCAAGACCCGCTAATGCTTCCGCATCTTCCTTTATCTTGCTTCTCATCTGCTTAGCAGCAGTCGCCATGCCAAGACCAAATTCAGCATTATCTTCAAATAAGGAATTACCCCATGCAGGACCTCTGCCGTTAGCGTCAACGGTATACGGAGCTGACGGATAGGAAGCTCCCCAAATGGACGAGCAGCCGGTTGCATTAGCGATTACCATATTTTCACCGAATAACTGAGTAACTAACTTAGCGTAAGGAGTTTCTCCGCATCCTGCGCATGCGCCTGAGAATTCGAGATAAGGCGTATTAAACTGGCTGTTTTTAACATTATCAGCAGGAATACCCAGTTTTTCCTTTGTTTTAACTTCCGCATATTCCCAATTAGGAATCTGATCTTCCTGAGAAGCTATCGGCATCATAGTTAAAGACTTTGTCTTTGTCGGACAAACATCTACGCATACGCCGCAGCCAAGACAATCTAATGGAGATATCTGGATTCTATATTCGTAATCTTCAAGACCCTTTCCTTTTGCCTGTACCGTTTCAAATCCTTCAGGCTTAGATGCAGCGTCTGCTTTCTTTACGAGAACCGGTCTGATAGTAGCGTGAGGACATACGAACGAACACTGATTACACTGTATACATGTATCCTTATTCCACTGAGGAACGTTAGTTGCAACTCCTCTCTTCTCATAAGCGGAAGTGCCGCTCGGAAGTATTCCGTTGATATCCTGTGTAAACGCGCTTACAGGTAAAGTATTTCCTTTCTGCCTTGAAATAGGAACAAGAATATTCTTTATGAAATCCGTGCCCTTTATATCTTCCGGTTTTTCCAGCTCAGCATCAGCCCATGAAGCCGGAATATCTATCTTTTCAAAAGCGGTAGCGCCCATGTCTATAGCTTTATTGTTCATCTCAACAATATTTTCACCCATGAAACCATAATTCTCTATAACGGAATCCTTGAGATGCTTAATGGCGTCGTCTACCGGAATTACCTTTGTAAGAGCAAAGAATGCGGACTGCATTATCATGTTGATTCTGTTTCCAAGACCGATCTCTTCACCTATCTTTACTGCGTTAATCGTATAGAAATTAATATTATTCTCAGCCAGATAACGTTTAATGGAACCTGGAAGCATACTGCCGAGCTCATCCGCGGACCAAATGCAGTTGAGCAGGAATGTACCGCCCGGCTTTAAGCCTTCTAAGATATCGTACTGGTTTACGTAAGCAGGATTATGGCATGCCACAAAATTCGCAGACGAAATAAGATATGTTGACTTAATAGGCTGCTTTCCGAATCTCAGGTGGGAAATAGTGATTCCGCCGGATTTTTTTGAATCGTATTCAAAATATCCCTGAGCGTACATATCTGTATTATCGCCTATGATCTTGATAGCGCTCTTATTTGCACCTACAGTACCGTCGGAACCAAGACCCCAGAACTTACAGCAAATAGTATCGTCGTTTGAAGTATCGAAATCGCTTACAGGCTCCAGCGACTTAAATGTAACGTCGTCTACGATACCGATCGTAAAGTCGTTCTTAGGAGAATCGGATTCGAGATTTTTATAAACAGCCGCAATCTGAGCTGGAGTAGTATCCTTAGATGCAAGACCGTATCTTCCTCCATAAACTTCAGGCGCGTTTTCCACACCATAAAGAACGCCTCTTACATCAAGATAAAGCGGTTCGCCCGCTGCGCCCGGTTCCTTTGTTCTGTCTAAAACAGCAAGTTTTTTACATGAAGCAGGAAGAACGCTCAGGAAATGCTTTGCAGAAAACGGTCTGTAAAGTCTTACCTTAATCAGACCTACTTTCTTGCCTTCTTTAAGCATTACTTCTACGGATTCGTCTATAGTTTCGCATACAGAACCCATAGCCACGATAACATATTCTGCATCGGGAGCTCCAATATAATCGAAAGGCTTATAATATCTTCCTGTTTCTTTGCCGATTTCATCCATATAATATTCTACTACATCAGGAATTTCTGCAAAGTGAGTGTTCTGCGCTTCGCGTCCCTGGAAGAATACATCCGGATTTTGAGCGGTACCAATCGTCTTAGGATGCTCAGGAGATAAACCTCTCTGTCTGAAAGCGTTTACTGCATCCATATCTATCAGCTTTTCGTATACGCTGTAATCTATAAGTTCAACCTTCTGAACTTCGTGTGACGTTCTGAAACCATCGAAGAAATGCAGGAACGGAGCGCTTGCTTTTATAGATGCCAGATGAGCAACGGAAGCCAAATCCATTATTTCCTGAACGGAAGCGGAAGCAAGCATAGCAAATCCTGTCTGTCTTGTAGCCATAACGTCGGAATGATCTCCGAAAATGCTCAATGTGTGCGTCGATATCGCTCTCGCGGATACGTGGAATACGGTAGGAAGCAGTTCGCCTGCGATCTTATACATATTCGGAATCATGAGCAAAAGACCCTGAGACGCTGTGTATGTAGTAGTAAGCGCTCCGGATACGAGGGAACCGTGAACTGCTCCTGCCGCGCCTCCTTCAGACTGCATTTCTACTACTTTTACTTCCTGTCCAAAAATATTTTTCTTGCCGTTAGCAGACCAGTCGTCTGTAACTTCTGCCATAACAGAAGACGGTGTTATCGGATATATCGCAGCCACATCTGTAAAAGCATATGAAACGTATGCCGCCGCGTTATTACCATCCATTGTTTTCATCTTTTTTTGTGACATATTATTCTCCTTTTCAAATACATATTTAAAGCGGAGCAAAGCTCCTGCAAGCTCGCTTGTTAAGGATAACGCGAACGCCTGCAACATACGCCAGGATTTATCCGACGTATTTCGGCGACAGATTATAGATTTTAACTCTGATCGCTGAAAATCGGAAATGAAATCCGCCGCCTAAGGAAACGGCAGAGAACATCTGACGCTTGTTATACGTGAATATCTGTTATTATATAAACCCACGTGTGAATGTCGTATTTTGTTGTAATGAACAAAGTTTTTATTCTTATGATAAAACAAATAAATTGCATAGTCAAACCTAAGAATACAAGTATACATTATTCAACAGAAAAAATACAGAATAACATTATGTAATTTTTTCATTATATTTACTATTAATATAAAATCTATTATGCATAGCAAAATTATATTTTCAAAATTTATATTTTTATTTTAAATTTGTGTATCTGATATTATCAAATACTATAGTTATTCTTCTAATTTTAATATTCCTCATAAATTTTCTTTTAAACAATTATTTATTTCCACATTAAAATATACTTCTGACTCATTCTACAAATATATTCCTGTATATCCTTCTGCGTGCTGAAAAACTTATACTCAGATTAATTTCTTTATAGTTCTTGCATACTTATTTTCAGAATCTTTAATTATATTTATTTTGCCCTGCTCAATGAATTTCTCTATTCTTCCGGCATACCACCAGTCAAAAATCCCGATCTGATAACTTCCCAAAAGATCTCCTATAAGTCTTGCCTGTTTTATAGGCTCACAGGTAAGATGCTTCCATATAAGAAAATCATAAAAATCTTCATTAACGCTTATCATCCTTCCGTTTATAACGGTTCTGAGCGGAGCATTTTCCTCTGCAAGTTTATTCCAGAAACATCCGTATATATTAATATCTTCCCTTGTAAGCAATCTCTCATATTTCAAAAATTCGATAAATTCTTCGGGACACACTTCTCCCCAGTTCTGATATAAAACGGTAACGCCTCCGCTGTTTATTTCATATTCCGGCAGTTTCACCGCTGACACCGGATTATCACGATCCTTCAGCAGACCGCATACAAAATACAGTCCGCACAGCGAATAGGGACTGTCACTGTACCAGATCCTTACGGATTCGCCCTCATCCCAAAATTTTTTCAGGCGTTCAAGTTCATTAACATAAAACCGCCCTGCTTCCTTTAATTCCGCATCTATATCCGGATCGCTTCCCCATGGATGCCGATTCAGCATGGAAAATATAAGATCTTTTCTATATTCGCTGTCAACAGGTTCTTTAATATTGCCAATATCGAGCATAAATGCCAAACAGACGATTTTTGAAAATACATCTGTTTTAGCTGCTTTCATAGCTCCGGCTTCACTTTCGCCAAATAATACTTCAACCAAACTATTTCTCCCCGCAAATTTCAATTTTCATAACATTTATTAGTAAAATATATTAACACCCGCCAAAAATCTCTTTATATACAATTTTAAATATATCGTCTAATAACAATACACTAAATCAAAGATTTAAAAATATTTAAATCGAAAATTTCATCTGGCGTTTCATCAAATACATAAATTCTAAAATTATTAATTCCCGCCGCTCTCATTTCATTAATATACTTTAAACGATCCAAAGATTTATGTGAAAGAATTTTAGCCCTGCATACGGAATCATCACAGATAACAGGAAAAACATTGCCTTTTTTATCTCTCAAACTGCAATCGCCGTGCCTGCAATAATGCTTTTTGCCGCTTTTAATACATTCCTGAATGCCTTCCCCGACGCCAACAGGGCAATGCTCTGTAACCATAAGCTGCGCCCTTCCATAGACCGCTATTTCACACGCTTCTGCCGCATCTTTAAATCCCGCTATATCGCTGACATCCAATTCATGGGAAATCATTCCGCATTTCATATTGTTTTTGACTCCGTAATATACGGAAGCCTTATTATACAGATTCATGCTCTCGTCAAAAAACAACGGAATATCTTTAAACAAACCGAGCTGAGATGGATGCCCTATGGAAACTCCTTCTATCAGACCATTTTTATACAGCTCTGTCAATCTGTCCGCAGAAAGTTTTAACACTTCTGAGGAAATCCCTTTTGTAATTGCAGAAATATATGGAATCAATTTAATATTATACTTAAAAATATCAATTTCTTTTTCCATTTTGCCGCAAATTAATCCATAGGGAATAAACAATCTGATATTTCTTTTAATATCCTTACGTTCCGCAATTTTCGCAGCAAATCTATATATTCTGCCTTCATTATCATAAGTTTCATGAAAATATATGGATATATGAATTTCATCATCATTGTATATATTTTCACTTAAAGATTTTTCTGTATTAATATTATTTGAGGATCGTTCAATATTGGCTATATTTATATTTTGATTAAAATAATTATTGTATAAACTTTTCCACTGGTTTTCTTCCGTTTCCGGCTTCACCGAATTAATTCGCAAAACTGTCATCTTATCCAAAACAGATCTGCGCATATTGTTCAATTCTGATGCGGGTATCATGGGCGAACCCTTCAGGAAAATATCACATGACGCTGCATAATACGGTGTTCCTCCTGTTTTTAATAATTGTTTTTTAACCGACTCCTCATCTGCAGGCTTTTTAACCGCTTCTTCTAAAGGCTTATCGGAAGTGACAGAAACATGCAGGCAATCTGCGTAATCACAAACACTTGCGGTAAGTACAGCTTTTTTTCCGGATACCGCATTAAATTGGAAATTTACAGCAATTCTTTGCGGCAGCTTTTCGTATTTTTTGCTCAGATTTTTCATAAGCGCCTTATCGGTTATCTTATATACGCCTGCCCCCGCTTTTAAATCCTTAGCCTGAAACAACGCAGGAATATCGCCGATCTCAACTATCATACCTGGTTTTGCAATAGTAATAAGATTATTTTTTTCTGCATTATATTCAGATTTTTTACCTGCACTGTTTTTCTTCTTGCTATATTTCAACTTATTCGTATCAGCGCGACAGCATAAATCGCTGCGTTCTTTTATATATGTAATCACATTTCCGACATTTTCTTTTCTATCACGAATTTCAATACCGTCGCCGTTTGAAAGCTCTGCAAACAATTTTATAACAGCATGTCCTTTTTTACCGTCAAAACTTACCAGTTCGCCGATTTTAACCCCCTTATGCTTAGGAATATCTGACGACATAAGCCTGCCGCCTTTCTCTCCTGTAAAATATGCATCCGTAAAATCGCCTCGGTTAAACACCTGACGAAGCATTTTTATATCCTGCTGCAAATTTGACGTTTTTATATTATTATTCTGATTTTTTATGCCGTCTGAATTTAACGACGCCAGTTCGTCGAGATATTTTCTGTAAACAGATGTGACGGCAGCGACGTACTCAGGCGATTTCATCCTGCCTTCAATCTTCAGCGAATCCACTCCTGTTTCCGCTATCATCTGCAGATGCGGCAGCAGGCACATATCCGACGGACTTAACAAATAATTATATCCTCTCGTTTTTCTGCCATTTGACAGGCTGTATAACAGCCTGCACGGCTGCGCGCAGACTCCCCGGTTTCCGCTCCTGCCGCCCAAAAAATAACTCATATGACACTGACCAGAATAACATATGCATATAGCTCCGTGAACAAATATTTCAATCTCAGCCGAAGTTTCTGCGCAGATTCGCCCGATCTCATCAAAAGCCAATTCCCTCGATAAAATCACTCTGGAAAATCCAGATCTCTCAGCCTCAATAACACCTGCCGAATCGTATACAGTTCCCTGTGTGCTCAAATGCAGCGGCATATCCGGTATAACAGACCTCAAAACATCAGCAAGCCCTCTATCTTGAATTATCAGGGCATCCGCCCCGCACTCATACATCCTGACCGCATGCTCAACCGCCGCAGGCAGCTCGCCGTTTTTAATTAATGTATTTTCCGTTATATGTACTTTAACGCCATATTCGTGAGCCATATCTATAGCAGCAGAAAGCTCATCGCTATTAAAATTATCAGCGTTCATTCTGGCGTTAAATGCAGAACCGCCCATATAAACCGCATCCGCTCCGCACGCAATAGCAGCACGAAGCTGCTCATTGCCTCCTACAGGAACGAGAAGTTCTGGAATTTTTATCATAACTTTACTTCCGAATAAATATTTTACTAAAAGCTATTCAATACGATCAGCCATAGTAGCAACGATTACAGCTTTAATGGTATGCATTCTATTTTCTGCCTCGTCAAAAACTACTGAATGTTTGCTCCTAAAAACATCATCCGTAACTTCTCTAATATCAAAACCCTTTGCTTTCCACTCGGAAGCCATTTTAGTTTCAAAATCATGGAATGCCGGCAAACAATGCATAAATAGAACGTCAGGATTTTCAGTTTTTTCAATAAGCTCCATAGTCACTTTAAACGGAGTGAGCAGCCTAACCTTATCTGGTATTTGATCTTCCTCGCCCATAGACGCCCATACATCGGTGTATATAACATCAGCTCCTTTTACGCAAGCCGAATCAGAAGATATCTCAATTTTAGCGCCCGTTTTTTCAGCGACACGCTTTGCCGCAGCAAGTACTTCTGCGTCAACCTCAAGCTCATCAGGACCAAATGCAGTAAAATCCGTACCCATCTTGGCGCAGCCGTACATCCATGCGTAAGCCATATTATTTCTTATATCTCCGCAAAATACTACCTTGCACTCGTTGAGCGGCTTACTGCAATGTTCTTCCATTGTAAGCATATCGGCAAGAATCTGAGTCGGATGATCCACATCCGTAAGACCGTTCCATACAGGAACGCCTGAATATTTTGCCAGATCTTCCACTAATGACTGCTCATATCCGCGGTATTCTATACCATCATAAAAACGTCCCAGCACCTTAGCAGAATCCTCTACCGATTCCTTCTTGCCGAACTGCGATCCGCTTTTATCGAGATATGTAACGCACGCGCCTTCATCATAAGCAGCTACTTCAAAAGAACACCTTGTGCGCGTAGAAGTTTTATCAAAAAGAAGCACGATGTTTTTTCCTTTTAGCAAATCTCCATGTATTCCAGCCTTTTTCTTTGATTTAAGTTTATGAGAAAGGTCCAGCAGATACCTTATTTCCTCTGTTGAAAAATCCATAAGCGTTAAAAAACTTCTGCCTTTTAAATCTATCGACATAAAAATCCTCCATATTATTAATACAGGCAAAGCTGGAAGCCAAATTTTATATCGGAAACAGACTTTGCCAACCATCATAAATTATATTTTTATTCTATAAAATTATTCTAATTCTAAATATTGACTCTTTTCTTTAGTATTTCCTTTGTCCTCAGAACCTTTCTTCTGGCGCTTTATTTTCTCCGCTTTCTCTTTATGAGGATTTGTAAAATATGTTTCCAGCAGTCTTGCCGCCAGATATTTTTCAGCGTCTGCACGCATTGCAAGCGAAAGTATTAATATAAATACTTCCATGCGTTCATCATCTACAATATCCGTATCCTCAAGCATTTTTTTAATCGAATCTATATCCTCGTCGACCTTTTCTGAAAAATTCTCAGAAAAATCATGATTCACCTTCTCGGCGGTTTTATACAGAATCATCGGATCTATCGTATCGTCAAATTCCGAATTGTAATTATCCACGAGAGGTTTCATCAGATTTTCTATATCTTCCATTTTAAAAATCCCTTTAAAATACAAAACCATAGCGATCATTATTAAATGATCTGCAGTGTATTTCTTGCCCTCCGGACGAGCTATCATATCATGCTTCGCATAATTATTTATCATAGATCTTGTAACAAATTTTCTCACTGCTTCTCCGTCCAGATCGTCAAGCTGGCTGCGCAAAAACGCCTCCGCCTGATCTATATAGAGATCGATTTCTGGTAGTTTAGAACTTTTTATAAATCCCGCTTTTTTCATTTTTTCAAGCTGAATATTTACATATTCTTCATATCTCATATAATCACTCCATATTTATAATGTATTTTTAATCCATATTATATAGATTTTTAATCCATAAGTCAAGAATCGCATTGTTTTCGCGGAATAACATTTAACTTTTTATATGATAAAGCTGCAGCAAATACTTATTAATCCTGATTATTTTTTTCCTGCTTAGGCGGCCTTTGTCCGTAATATTGATAATAACAGGTTTTTATTCTGCCGTTATAAAGTTTTCTTCGTCTGTCAGGTTTCCTCGGCATCAAAGAGTTTTCCATATCTTCATCTGCAGTAATTACATAAGCTGACAGCGTAGGATCTTTTTCAAGCAAATTTTTCATATGAGAATAAATTCCTTTAAGAGCTTTTTTATCTCCTATTCGCTCTCCATAAGGCGGATTACATATTATTACAGAATAATCTCTATCTATATTAATATTTTCAAAAGACCTGACAAAAAAATATATGCAGTCATCCACCCCTGCTTCCTCAGCGTTCGCTTTGGCGGCAGCCACTGCTTTTTTGTCGATGTCAGACGCCTCAATCCTTATATCAACTTCATTATTTATAGCCTCATAAGCCTTTTTCCTCTCCTCCTTCCATATTTCCTGAGAAATCGCATCCCACTTTTCAGAAGCAAATTCTCTGCCAAGACCAGGCGCAATGCCTTTCATATACATTGCAGCCTCAATCGCTATTGTTCCGGAACCACAAAAAGGATCTATCAGCATCCTGTCCGCTTTCCAAAAACTAAGCTGAACCAAAGCTGCCGCTAATGTTTCCTTAATCGGCGCTTCCACATTCTTAACCCTGTACCCACGTTTGTGAAGTCCTGCCCCGCTTGTGTCTATCGTAAGCGTTGCAATGTCTTTTAAAAGCGTAACCTTTACAGTATATTCCGCGCCTGTTTCCAGAAATTCATTGCGCATATATACGCTTGCCAGTCTGTCTACTATCGCCTTTTTTACCGTTTTTTGACATGCAGGCTCACTGCGCAGTTTTGATTTTACCGTAGTACAATTTACCGTGAATTTTCCGTCTTCTGTAATCCATTCCTCCCACGGCAACCCTTTAGTTTGCTGAAACAATTCCTCAGACGTTTCAGCCTTAAATTCACCCATTTTAAGCAAAATCCTGTCGGCGCATCTGATATTTAGATTTGAACGTACTATCCCACGCTCATCTGCCAGATAAGTTATCTTTCCATCCTCTGAACATGTAACTTTAAACCCTAATCGCTCTATTTCTCTTTTTACCACAGCCTCTAAACCAAAGGTTGCAGTAGCTATTAATTCTAATTTTGACAATTCACTCCACCTGTTGTTTAACTTTTAAACTCACACACTGTTTAATCAGCTTGTACAAATTATAAAATAATTCTATTTTATTAATAATAATTTTTTATATGCGATATTATTCATATCTCTTTTATTTAATATTAAATCCTTAAAATAAACTTTAACTATTATGATATTCAGTTTTACTGATTATTTCTTTTAAATTCTATCAGAATAACCACTAAACATATCACTAATATTATATTTATATATTATTACTCATTAAATATAAAACGCGATATTGCTTTTCCTACGCCAGAATTTTCATTAGTATCCGTTATATAATCCGCAATATCTTTAAGCTCTTTCACCGCATTTGCCACAGCAACGCCTGTTCCTGCAAACTTTATCATTTGAATATCATTAAAATTATCACCAAAAGCCAAAATTTCATCAGGATTTATACTCTTAAGTTTTGCATATTTCTGCAGTGCAGAACCTTTATCAACACCCTTTTCTGAAATCTCATAATTATCTGCAAATGAACTTGTGATATAAATGTCATCATGACCATCAAAAGCCTGCATAAAACTCTTTGTTTCATCTGAATTTTTACACCTAACGCTTATTTTATAAACCGGATCATATTTTGCAACTTCTGATGGATTGCTAACTTCCAACATAGGAAACTGCTCTCCCTCAGGCAGTTTCATGTTCATAAGCATTATATGACTATTTTTGATTAAAAATTTTTTAGTGTAAAATGTATTTTTTGAGTAGAAATGATAATAAACTTCTAAATTATCTAAAATATTAAATATTTCCATACATTTATCTGCAGAAATTGGAGTATGAAATAACGTTTCACCTGTTCGACTATCCATAGTTATACCGCCGTTAGATGTGATTATTGGTGAATCTAATTCTAAAAACTTTGCATAGGGACGCGCAGCACCAAATAAACGACCTGTAGAAAGCATGAAATCTACTCCATGTTTCCTGGCACGCTTGATCATTTCTATATTATATTCAGTAATCTTAAATTGATTATTAATCAACGTTGAATCAATGTCACTTACAATAAGTTTATACATTATCACCATACCCTTCCTAAACTATAAAATATCACTTATTTAATATGCGATAAATACCTTTTAATAAACTCCTCATATAATTTGCCAAGTTCTATATCTTATTATATCCATCCAGATATATTTAGTCTATGTATTTAATATTTCTCATATTAAAAAATTATAGTTATATTAAAAATATCAAGAATTCTAAATTCCAATAATACAACTCTATAAATCTAATACCAGCAAAAGAAACATAATACATACAATGAACTCTTGTATTTATACATATATAAAAATCTATTTGTATAATTATAAGTTACATTAATAAACTCCTGATCTTTCTGCGAAAAAACTAAACGATTCGCATAAAACTGATAATATGCCTATTTTCACCCATCCAAATATATTTCCGTAATTCTAAATCAATCCTGCAAAAACTGTAATAAATAAGTGTAAAATGCGCAGAATTCTACCTTGCGGGAGTCTTAGTCAAAATAAATAATTTCTGTATATATAAAAGAGGAACCACAAATTGTGATTCCTCTTTAACCAAACCGGCAATGACCTATTTTCCCAGGCAGTCTCCCACCAAGTATCTTCGGCGCTTGGGAGCTTAA
>JAAVYD010000061.1 GCA_022790955.1 Bacillota bacterium | reverse complement strand
TATCACGTATATAATAATCACTGCTCCGATCCAGTGGGTAAAGTCTTGAAAAATAAATCTTATCGATTCCATGGCACTTTCTTTTACCTTATAATCAAATCCAACGGTTCTGCTTTCTTACTCACTATTTCGCCGCCACAGGCTGCATAACCTGCAATGTCGATGTAGTTGTCCATGTGAGCCGGATTGTTCGTTGACCTTGCTGTTTTTAAATCTATCATCATCATTGCCACATCGTGGGCAGTTAGCGGACCTGGCGGTCTGTTATCTATATGTACCTGCCATTTAGCAGCTACAAAAGAAAAAACATCTTCTGGCTCGCCATACTGGTTATTGCGATCCTGTGTAGTGCATTTTTTCGCAGCTTCTAATATTTCTTTTCTTGTATATACCGGCTGTATAAGTGCTTTTTCTTCTTTGATAAGTTCTATTGTCTGATCTAAAGCGATCTTTGCTCTTTTTTCGCACCACCTTATTAAATCAATGGGGTGTTTTTCTATGTCTGTTGGAAACTTAGTATTATGCAAAGCATCTTCTAAATTTTCTTCAAACTCCATTGACAAAGTTTCTAAAATTTCTTTATTTTCTTCACTCATTTTCTTTCCTCTTTCCGCTTTCAGAAGCGCGGAACGCCGTTGCGCTAAATCTTTTCATGTGCCCTCCTACAACGAATTAATATCAACGAGTATAGCTTCTATCCAAGGAAGATTATCATACACTTGTTGAATAACTTCATTTGACATATTTTCATAAGCATCCACCCCTAAAACATCAGATACTGTTTCATACATTTCGTAAGGATCAGCATCATATAAGCGCAAATGATAATTGCCTGAAATATATTTATTTACATGACTATAACCTAACTCACCTAAATACCGGGCGTAGTAACCATCTTCACATACGCCACTATCTACCAATGGAACGACTGGTAATTTAGGGTTTTGTTCTATTAACGTCATTAACTGCTTTATATTGTCGCTCATGCCTTAATCCTATCTAAATTCCTTTAAAAAGCTCAACTGTTCGCCGCCGTCCGGTTTACCATATAGCCACCAATCGAATACTTCTTCTCCTGTTTTCCAGTTACTTTCTTTATCATACGCTTTCAACATGCGGTCAAAAGCATTTATATAAAGTTTCTTATACTTCGGCCAGCGTTTAAACTCTTTCTCCCTTGATTTTCCAGACATAGGACAACCTATACATCCCACTCTATTAAATCCTTCTTCGTAAAGTGGGTTAGATTTACAGCCGTAGTATTCCAAGAACTCCCACACATCGTCGTCTGTCCAGTCAATTATGGGATTTATCATTGTTGAACGTGTTCTGTAACAACCCTCTACGAACCTTCGTGATTCGTCGTTATCCATGTTCATTATCAGACCGCTTTTTACCGGCGTTTCATAATCTAAATTTAAGCTATCTGCTAACTTGCGTGTTGTCTTTGGTTTGCCCTGTACTTTAATCAAGCCGCCTTTCTTTTTACGACTTGTAGATTCCGCTTTTCTTACACCGGTAATCTTTAATTTACCTTTGCCACCACGTTCTTTAAGTTCTGAACAACAATATCTGATTAACCTTGTAGGTGGCATTTTATTTTTTACTATGAGCTTCCACATGGACAACTTAGGGTAATTAATATGTATTTCTGGTATAGATTTTACATAACCGATTGTTTCGGGCGCGTCTACGGTCGTTAAATTGTGTTCAATCGTGCGCCTTACCCCCGCGAGCTGCGCTAAAATCCGTATTACATCAGAATCCTTGCCACCCGAATAACAAAGATAGTATGAATCATCTGGCGGCTCGAAGAGTTTTAGATATTCAATAGCTTTTCTTTCTTTAGCTGTATTCACTATTTGACCCTCTCTAAATTCCGCTGCATTTTTTTATCTATCCAATAATTAACTTCTCTATCTTCTATGTTATATATAACTTTTAACATTTCAAGAGTAATGTACACATCTGCCATTTCTTCCATAAGATTTGCCCTTTCCTGCAAACCGCCATATCTTTTGAATTTAGAAAAAGCCTGAATCAACTCTTCCGGTTCTTCAAAAATGATACAATCCGTATCTTTTTCATCATAGCTCTCTATCAGTGTTTTAATGTCTGTTGGATTTATTTTTAAATTCATTTAATTTTTCACATCCCTATAATTACCCTGTTATCCCTTGAAGCTGTAATAAATTTGGCGTATTCATTAAGTAATACTCTGAATTTGCACACACCTCCATATATTTTTCTGCACCTTGAAAATCATCTATTACTGATCTTTCTTCGTCATTCATATCAGAATAACTTTTCTTTCCGTAATCCGGTGGAAGCCAACCCTTCTTCTGGGAACCGTATATATTTAATTTATCGATCAGCTTCCTGCACTCAGGTCTAAATTCAATATGACAAGTACCTTTCTTATAGAAGGTGGCAAAGAAATACTTAAAAGGTATTTTCTTAGTCTGCCCTTCCTCTGCGGCTTTTTTGATTGTCTGTCCAAGGTCAACATTTTCAGTTTCGCCCATGTCGAGGTAATTCAGCACCTTTTCTATATCAGATAAATTATCCTTTATTTTATATTCATCAAGTGGCACAGATCCTTTACCAAAATAATATGAACTATATCCATTTATAGGAAGGATAACCTTTTTATTATTGATTTTATGCGCTGTGTTAGTTTTCCAACCGTTGAAATAATGAATATTGTTTTTACATTCATCATACCAAGAATGTGTTATACTCAACTTTTCAAATAATGACATTATGGCTTCTGATAGCCCTTCGTCAAGTCCTGCTAACATATCCTGTTTTACTATCTCAATGTTGTACATGTTGAAATCATAAGCCGACAGTTTATCAAGCATTCCCCTATAACGTTCTTGCAGATTTGATGTAAACATACCCATAAATTCTTTTTTATTAAATAGAGCTTCCCAATACTTAGAACGTACTGACCGTAAATATAAATCTATGTCGAAATCACTACTACCGACTTTTAAAGCAACAATTGGATAGTTATAAGTTTCGTCATTAAATCTTATACGCAAATTAGGTTTAATCTTATTATAAGCTTCTACAAGTTTTAAAGTTTCTTCAATCTCATAATTGAATAACTCTATCATTTGTAAGATAAAATCATTATGTATTAAATTGTACGATTGTGGTTCTTCCTGCGCTTTTATTTCTCTTGCTTTTTGTAGCTCATCAAAAAAATCTCTTTCATCGCATGGAGCTTCTATATTAATGTTTATTAAGGCTACTTTAACCTCAGTTTTTCTTTCGGCATCGGAACCAATAAAAGCACCTTCAATATATTCAATATCAGCGTTTAAATCGTCAAGCTGCTTTTTTAACAACTTACGTTTATTGCTATACGGATTCAATATCGTTTCTGCGTTCAGTAAACAAATTATTTGACCACCGTAACGCTTCTGCATATCGATAGCTTTAAGCAAATGTTCATCACCATTCTTAAAAGGCGGATTCATTAGCACCAGATCATATTTCTTGTATGTTTTTAAAGTTAAGAAATTGTCATAAATATGACGTATTCTTAAACACTCCTTGAATCTATCATTTAATACAGCTGTAAGACTTTTATCAGGTTCTACACAATGAATTAAAATTCTGTCAGAACGAAAATTACCCATTCCGTAACGCTTTATAAATGCCGTTTCTCTTTCTTCCTCTTTTTTATTATAATAGTCTAAAATAGCTTGAACTAAATCACCTGCACCTGCTGACGGTTCCAAAACTGTTTTAATGCTGAGTATATCAGAGATTTTTTCTATCATTTTGTCTGCCAATGCTTTTGGCGTAGGATAATAAGTGCTATTATCCGCTGCTATTGTTACATTGCTTATCATTCAAACCTTCCTCCCAAGCGTCCGCTCCACTATATCCGTTTTAGGCGTGTAATACCTGTTTTCTATATGTGCTTCGTCTTTTCTTACATTTCCGAGCACCTGCTCAAGTTCCTTTACTGCCTTTCGATATTTTTCAGCCCAATCTATCAGATGTGCAGATAGTATTGTTGTATCCTTTGCCGTTCTGCGATCCCTGCGCGTCTGTTTCATAGCCTGCATGATCGCTAATTCGTTGCATGGGATATCGTCATGCAGTTCGGAATAATGTAATATATCCTGCGTTTCATCGTTCTTTTCTTTCTCGTCTGAAACAGCTATGTTATATTCCTGCTGAGATTCCCGCAAGAGGTTTAAAAAATCTTCTATTCGTTCACTGCGTTTCATATTCACTTGATATCGCATATCTCTGCAAAATACGGAAG
>JAAVYD010000187.1 GCA_022790955.1 Bacillota bacterium | reverse complement strand
TAAGGCGGGAATGGAGGTTTTCGTGGAGACTGCCCGCTGAATGTTGGACACAGCTTCTGTGATGTGGCTTTTCTGTACGGTAAATTTCATAAACGCATAGCCCTTCTCTCTATAATAAAATTTCATTGCCTGCTTTTATCCAGGAACAGCATTCCGCCTTTTCGTATACGCCTACCCGGCAGTTTTCCACTTGAAGTCCTTTTCCCGCTGTAAGAAGGAAATCCCTTCTCCTATTCTTTCTTTATATGTGTAGATTTAGAAGTAATAGTAGGGGCTGTGGAAAAGTGGAAAAAGGGAAAATTTGGCATGACAGCGCGGTTTGCTCTCTCAAGATTTTCCAAAAGCCCATGTGGAATGATTTTGCGGCTTGTGGAAAGGGAAAGTTATTTTCCACGGCCTGTTTATACGCTGTTAGTGGAATGTGGTGGAAACTGTGGAAAAGCTTGTCCCGGCTTTTTGGGATTGTGGAAAGTTTTCCAGGGGGCAGGAAGCCTTATCCGGATGGGATTCTTAAGAAAATGATTCTCTATAAGCGGGTTCCAAGGGGGGCCTTTGGTCACCGGAGGCCTCCTAGCGGCTGCGGATGTTTTTAATGATATCGTCTACTGTGTCCCGGGTGCGGGGATCCCGCTCCAGCTTTGACTCCATCTGGCGCAGGGCATATACAATAGTAGAGTGATCCCGCCCGCCAAAGGTCTGGCCGATTTCCACCATGGACATCTGGGTAATTTCCCGCACAATATAAATGGAAACCTGCCGGGCAGTGGAAATCACAGAATTGCGCTTTTGGGAGCGGATGTCCTCCGGGGCCACCAGATAAGTGCGGGCTACCTCTTCAATAATCTTGTCCACTGTGACAGGGGTGGGCTGGCTGTTGTTCATAATGTCGCTGATGGCTGACTGGGCTGTAGCCACATTGATGGGCTTGTTTTCCAGCAGGTGGAAGGCCCGCAGCTTCTTAACCGCCCCTTCTAATTGGCGCACATTGCTTTTCAGGCGGTTGGCAATATATTCGCTGACATTTTCCGGAATGGTGAAATCCATGGAAGCGGCTTTCCTGTTGATAATGCTGATCCTTGTCTCATAGTCCGGCGGCTGGATATCTGCCGTCAGGCCCCACTCAAAGCGGGTTTTCAGCCTGTCCTCCAGGGTGGCAATGTCTTTAGGAGGCCTGTCCGAGGTGAGGATAATCTGCTTTTTCGCCTCGTGCAGGGTGTTGAAGGTGTGGAAGAATTCCTCCTGGGTGGAGTTTTTCCCGGCGATGAACTGCACGTCGTCTATCAGCAGCAGATCCGCACTGCGGTATTTGGCCCGCAGGGCAGCAGTGGTGCCCCGGGCAATGGCGTCTATAATTTCATTCGTGAAGTCCTCGCTTTTGACATACACCACGCTGCGATCCGGGAAGTTCCGCATAAACTCCTTGGAGACAGCGGAAAGCAGGTGGGTTTTCCCCAGGCCGGAGTTCCCGTAAATAAAGAGGGGATTGTACAGGAGGGCAGGCTTTGCCGCCACAGCCTGACAGGCCGCGTGGGCAAAACGGTTGGACGGGCCTACCACAAAAGTGTCGAAGGTCAGCTCATAGCTGTCGTCATCCGGCGCCGGGGTTTCCTGTTTTGCAGGAGCGTCTGCCTGGGGCACCACCAGGGAAAGCTGGATAGGCGCGCCGAAAACGGACTCAAAGGCCCTGTTCAGCACATCCGCATAGCCCCGCAGCAGGGTCTGCATGTGAAACTCGTTGGGAGCCTCAATGGTGGCCACATTGTTTTCAAAATCAAGGGATACGGGCTTTAAACTGCTGAACCAGGTTTTATAGGCCACGCCCGTTATCTGGGACTTGCAGTATTCGCAAATCAGCTCCCAAGCTTGCTCAAAAGAATCCAAAAGTCATACCCTCCAAAGCTATCCCCCGAAAAAGCGCCTTCACCCAGGGAAAAGCCTTTGCAGGGCTTCTCCC
>JAAVYD010000186.1 GCA_022790955.1 Bacillota bacterium | reverse complement strand
TATCCTTCTTGGTAGACCGGGTCTTAATCACGTTGCCGCAGGCGCAGGTGATAGTAGTCTCCTGGTAGTCGGGATGTATATTCTGCTTCATTCTCGTTTCACCTCTTTATCCCTGTTCGTTGTTTGTGTCCGCAGGCCTTCCGGGAGGCGGTTTCTGCACGCCGCCGTAAAAGCATACTGAATCGTCCGTTAGTATACCACGTTTTCAGAAAAAAAGCAAGAATTTTTTTGCAAGCATTACAATTAGCGTAGGTTGCAAGTTTTTAATCGGCGGTTCACCGCGTACCCATTGGAGCATAGCGCAAAGAAAGACCCGCGAAAGTATATAGGCAATTTATACAACGAGATTGCCGGGCGTATCCGTTTTGACCATCTGGACAGAATCTGTGAGGCTTTTTAGATTGCGACCTGTCGGAGCTGCTGGAATATATACCGAACCGGCAAACCTTATCCTGGAGGAGCATGGAAACCGCAGGAAAAAGCCAAGCTGCTTTCTAAAAAAATGAGGACGTTTAAACGGTTTATTTTACCGCTTAAACGTCCTTCTTTATTTTCTCAAATCATCTGAAAACATTTTTCAGTTTTTTCGCAAAGCCACAACCAGCCCAGCCCTCTCTTCTCCTTTTCAACAAGAGATTACCCGTTTACCTCCCAGTACATTTTTGTCTTGGTGCTCACCTCGCCCTCCTGCAGGGTGAAGGAAATAGTTTCCATCAAAGGCTCGCCCAGGCCGCCGATTTCGGGGATAGTAGAGTCTGCCGTAATATACAGCTTATCTCCGGCAAACTGGAACACAAACCGCTTGCCAGCCACAGCCCGGGTGTTGCGCAGCTCCATTTCCAACTTGTCTTTAGCACGCCAGCGTCCGTTTCCACCATAGAGCACGCCGTTTACCCGGCTCTGGGTAAAATGCCCCTGCATCCCCACGTCTAAGACGAGCTCACCATTGTCCTGCTGGGCTATAAGACGCAGGCCCGCAGGGCCAAAGTGGAAGGAAAGGGTTCGCAAAGCGCTCCCTTCCGGCACAAAACGGCCCACCCCGCCCAGGATGTCCGCAAAGCCGGGTACAGGCTTGTCAGGAACGTACACCGCGCCACGGAGGGACTCCTCTGCCCCAGGGCTGCGCATACCCAGCATGGGGTTCAGCTCCAGGTTTTTCAGGCGGTTCTGCAAAACATGCAGGCTCTTGGGATCCTCAGGCAGCGCGCCTTCTGCCATCTGGGGAAGAAGTTTTTCCCACACAGCGGTGAGCACAGCCTGCAGCTTCATGGAAGCAGACTGGATGACCAGCACCGAATCCTGCTTTGTCATCACCACGCCATACTGCCCAAAAGCCCCGTCGCCCCGGAACACGCCCTCCGGCGCGCACCGCCAGAACTGGAAGCAGTAGCCCGCCTGCCAGTCCGGGTCGCCGCCCCAGCCAGCCCCGGCATTGTC
>JAAVYD010000060.1 GCA_022790955.1 Bacillota bacterium | reverse complement strand
TGTATCGTGCAGTTTTTCTTCCGCATTTTTGCGAGCTTTCACTGCATCCTCAAATTTTTCAAATTTGCCCAGATAATAACGCTTTCCTTTAAAAGATATAGTCGCTCGCCACCTGTTCTTGCTGCTTACCCATTCAACGCCAGTTATACCGCTGGTATTGTTTTTTCTGATAGTTTTAGATCTGAGTATCTCCGCGCATGTGCCGTCTATTAATGTAAGCCTATCTTTCATAGATACGCAGCCGCATGTAATAACGCGACCGCTTCTCAGATGAACAGTCTTTTTTATCACTTCGTTTCCGCAGTCGCAGCGGCACAGCCACGCTGTCCTGCCGTCTACGTTATCGGCAGGCTGCAGAACCGTGAGTTTTCCGAAACGCTGTCCCGTCAGATCGACTTTGCTGCGGCTGTGACCGCCTTTCTCTTTTATGCTTGCGTTATCGACTATATTGTCAGCCGATTGAATATATTCTTTCATAATCAATTCCTTAATATTTCACAACGATTTACAAAAAAGTATACATTTTCGCAATTTTAAAATTTAAAAAAATATATTGAATTTATTTATGTTTTTTAATAGAAAGGCATGATTTTTTGTGTTAAAGTGTAGTTGAAAACCTGTAAAAATAGGTTACAAAAATGTATACTTTTTTGAAAGTTCGGTACCTGTTGATTATCAATAGATTGAAAATTATGGAAAATTTAATATAATTAATTTTTTAAATATACACCTATATTTAGCGTATATTAATCTAATTAATACTATATATTGTATTTAATTTTTATAAAATTTGGCTTAGTTTTAAATCAGAATAATATATCGATAACAACGTTCAGAAAAAATATCAGAATTATAAAAATAAAAAGATGCAAATATGACCTGAATTGGAGAAATTCATTGAATATCAGGCAAAATCTTAATAAATTATGTCTAATGAAAAACAGACTGCCCGCCATTCGGCGAGCAGTCTGTTTGATCTTATGCTTTTCTTTTATAAAATATAATTTATATATTAATGTTAATAGAAATCTAATAAACGATTATCTCTTTTAAAATAACAGTCAATCCAAAAACTTTAAAATGGCTATATTACCTGAAATATTAAAGACGATCAATATTTTATACAGCAAATAATAGCCAATATGCAACTAAATGTTTATATATATGCAAAAACAAACTGCCCGCCGCATGGCGAGCAGTTTGTTAATTTTTATGCATTTCTATAAAGAAATGTTACGTACTCAGACTCGATTTACTTTCTGCGTTTTCTTAAATAAGGCACGCTTGACGCCGTTATTCCTGATAACGCAAGTGAGCAAAGCATAATCCATAAAACCATATGGCTTAAATCACCTGTCTTTGGAACATCTTCGTCGATGATATTAGCCAAAGGTACTTCCTCAGGAGGCATTGCTGCCAGAGGAATATCTTCCGGAAGTTCTACGAGCGGAGTTTCCTCGTCCGGTATGTTTGCCAGAGGCACATCAGGCTCCGGCAATTCTGAAAGCGGCGTATCTTCCTCCGGTATATTTGCCAGAGGTACGTCAGGTTCAGGAACATCCACAAGCGGAGTTTCCGGATCAGGGACGTCTACCGGAGTTGGATCTTCCGGTGGGTTTTCAGGAGTAGTCGGAGGCGTTGGAGGTTCAGGATCGTCTGACGGGATCCTTCTGTATGTGTTGGTTATAGTCATAGAAGCGTTTCCGCCGTCTACAATTGTAACAACATCACCAGCCTCGTTATTCTGACTATTTGCATAAGTCACGCTCCATCTGTATCCTCTCTGAGAAGCGTCGCGTTCTACGACTTTGTAATTGCCTGCATGCAGTTCCGTTACGGTAGTGGCTTCGCCATTTCCTGCAACGGCTACATTTTCTCTGACAATATCGCCTGTTTCTGTGTTAATAATATCAACATAGAACGTATTTTCCGAGAACATTTCTGCATTAGCTCCATCGACTATTTTAACAATACTCAGGCTGTTTACAGTATAATTGTTCTTGAAAGATACTTCGGCAGGCGCTTCCGCGATCAATCCGGATTCTACGATTACTTTCTGGTCAACAGCGGACCATGCGTAACCGTCGATCTTAGCGCTTTCCGGATCTTCTGTTATCGTATATTCACCCGGAACTAAACCGGTGAGAATCTCTGATGAGCTTTCTCCTGATATTGTAACATTTTCATTAATATAACCATTAGGACCGGTAACAATAAATCTGTAAACCCTGTCGGTTTTGGCAAAATCAGGACCGCCTTCAACCTGTTTGTTAATTACCAGGCTTCCCGGACCAAGATTATAAGTATTAGTCGCTGTGTAAGACAACGTTACGCCGTTTTTCTCAACTTTAACAACTATACCATTTGAAACGGTATCCTTAATAGGATATGCAGTTTCGGAATCTTCTGCAGCACTGCCTGCATAATCAACCTTAGTCCATTTGTAATTAATGCTGTTATCAGGATCAGCTTCTACGATAGTGTAAGTACCGTAACGTAAATCGCTAAACTGTGCAGTTTCTCCTGCTTTAATACTAAGCGTCTTTAAAGGTTCAGCAATCGTACCGTCTTCGGGTATATTTATATTTTCTCCTTCATAAAGGTTAAATGTGAATGTTTTATCCTTAAGATCCGATGCAAGAACATTGCCATCAATATCCTGATGATTTCCTTCTAAATCAAGAAGATTAATCTCTTTTTTAATGCTGATATTTCCTTTGACAACGTTGTTTGTAACAGTCAAAACCCCGGTATGATTAACCATATTGAGAGCCATATCTTCATGAACCGGCTTCCAATTCCAGGTATTTTCACCAACTATATTTTCGCTGTCACTAATCTCCTGAACAGAAGCAAGTCCATCCTTTTGAATGCTGATTTCCCAGGTACGTCCTGTATTTCCGTTTGGATTCTTTTCAGAATCAAACTCAATATCGTAAGCCTCAGGGGCTTTTATCTCCGTAAGAGTATAATTACCCTCGGTCAGACCTTCAAAGATAACAAGACCGTCTTTATCTGTTTTTGGCGAATCGTTATCGACATCATTACTGTTTTCATCGGTATCATCACCGGACTCAATAGATTTAGCAGTTGTCTGTATATCAATAACTTCTCCATCTTTTTTCAGAGTAAAGGTTACGCCTTCGATGACTTCTGCTGTTTCACTGTCGATTTTATGAACTGCGAAAGAAGTATCGCCCAGTTCAGCGGCAGGACGCCAGGTGTTTGTTATAGTAACTTCGTTGTCTTTCTTGTTATTATCAATTAAATCAGTATCGCTTACAATCCAGCCGCCAACGATCTCGTTGCCGCTTCCGTCTTCCGCTGCTATATCGCTGCGTATGCGGATGATATTGCTGGTAAATTTACCATACTCATCCGTAAGACGAGCATCCGCTGTATACTTACCGTTTTCTATTTCTGGATAATTTACAGAAATTTCTTTAACAGTGTAAGTATAAAGCGGAGATTTTTCACCTGCGGATACAGGAAGTTCATTCCAATAAGTAGACCAACTATTCGCTGTCAGTTTTCTGATGTATTCAGGATCATTCCCGCCATTTTCAAGTTTTATTGACTCACCATCACGAAGCAGCTGTACTGTAACGGAATCAGGCATCTTTACAGATTCGTCCTTATTCCATTCTTTTTTAACAGTAACATTTGTAGTCTTTTGTTTGAAATAATGATTGGTAATTGTTACTGTATTATCAATATCTTTTTCAATTACCTTATTATTATTTGCATATTTTACTTTTGGAGCTTTATTATTATTATCTTTATTCCAATAATCACTAAGCTCTGTTGTATGTTCCGTTACTGTGTATTCAGCACCGACAGGGATTCTTGTAATCTCAGCAGTCTGACCGTGTTTTAAGTGGAAAGTGTAAATTCCTTCTTTTTCAAATGGAATTGATATATTAGCATCGCTTGCTTCAACATCTTTAACAGGTTCATTTGAATTTCCCAAAGTTACGACAATCTGGAATGTATCATTATCAGGATTTTCGCTTGTAACTGGATCCCACTCAACTGTTTTAGTAACACTTAAGTTGCTCATATTACGGTTATTAGTGAAAACTACATTAGCAGTAATATCTTTATCAATAGTGCCTGCTGCATTTCCAGCGTTAGTACCATTAACAGTAATGCCCGTAGTATAATTGTTATACTTTTTCTCAGTTACTGTGTAAGTTACGTCAGCAGGGAGATTGTATATAGTTATACTTTCATTATCAGCAAGATTAATAACATCAGACTTACCATTTGTGAACGTAACGTTCTTATTTACTTTATCAGTAGTGTAAGTACCGTTAATTTTAGAACTTAGTTCAACCGTAAATTCAAAAGATTTTGGATCAGATGAATCTAATGTATTACCGATAACATTCTTAGTAATTTTAAGATCACCATAATTCATGGTATTGGTGAAATTAGCATTGTCTTTAAGGGTAATTACATTACCATTATATGTTGCACCATTAGCAATCTCTTTATCATCAATTTTTACTATAACACTACTAATTTCATCTTCAAAAACATATGTAGTAACAGTATTACCATTTGAACCTGTACTTACTTTAATTTCTCCTTTTTGTGATCTTTCAGCATTTATCGTAATCTTGCGATCTTCAGTATCATAAGTCATTCCCGGTTTATTTCCGGCAATTTCCTTAAGAGTTAAAGTTGCGCTTACAGGACCGCTTTTTGCTGTATTTCCAAAAAGAACCGAGGTATCAAGATTATCAAATTTAATATTACCGTTTGAATCACTTGTAGCAGTACCAAGAACTCTATTATCTTTTAGTAACTGGAAATTATAATCATTTTTTAATTCAGATGTGTTAATATTATTTATTACATTTTTAGCAGCATTTAAAGCAATTTTACTGTTTGAGTAAGAAAAACTTTCTTCTCCAAATGTTAATATACCATTACTTGCTACGCCACCTCCATGCATATCTGAACTATTAAAATTAATATTAACCTTTTTTCCACTAAAAGCATCTGCTTTTTCTTTAATTGCATCCGTATTTTCTACACGCAAACCTAAAAGACCTTTAACAACTATAGTATTAGTTGTTTTTTCAAATTTCTTAGTATCACCTTTACCCTGTCCATTCCATTTCTGGTATACGGCTCCTCCTGTCCACTCAGCTGTTCCGCCGTTAAGCGAACGAGGTCCTATAACGCTGTAACCTGCACAGAAATAATCATTTGCATTGTTTTTTAAATCATCACTCCAATTAAGCATAGGATTACCATGATCAACAACACTGTTTAAAGCTGCATTTTTATTTGCTGTATTCCCATAAATTGCCGCTGTTTCTGGACACAGATTACTGATCATACCATGTAAACATCCTGCTACACCGCCGCCTAAACCTTCAGCAGTATTATCTGTGATGATGGCATTTACAATCTTCATACTTCCTTTAGATTCTACAAAGATTCCACCGCCGCCAAGGTCATTTTTAGTGCCTGTACTATTATGTTCAATAGTTATATCGCCATTTTGGGGATCTATTATACCGGTTCCGGCGCAGAATATTCCGCCTCCTCCGCCAATAGTATCACCGTAAATTATACCGGTAGCTTTATTCCATGTAATATTACCACCGTAAATTTCTAAAAATCCACCGCGGGCTACGGCAATACCGCCGCCCCATATAGCGCTGTTACATTCGGATTTACTGCCTCCGATAGTACCGCCGTTCATTATAAATTTGGCTCCAAATTCTACAAGCACGGCGCCGCCTGCGGCTTCGCCGTTAGTCTTATCTCTTTCAACTATTTGATTCCATTTAACTTTAGTACCTTTACCGCCGGTTAATTTACCAGAATTATTTCCGCTGCTGTCTTTCAGAGTAAAAGTGCCGTTTGTAACATGAAATATACTGCCTGAAGCACCATTATAATTTACATTAAAACCAGCTAAGTCAAGAACTACATTTGCAGTAATATTAATTGTAGTGTTACCTGTAATATCATGATTTAAGGTAACATTCTTGCCAGCTTCTAAATCGCTTTTTACACTATTCCATGTGCTTTTTTCTGCCAGCAGATTAATATCAATACCTTCTAATATTTGCCATGCCATACCAAGCTGATTATAAGCTGCTTGAAAGATTTCATCTTTCAGCAGTTCATCAGGAACTGCTTCTATAAGTTCCTGAAGACGCAGCATTTCTGTCTGAATCTCATCGTACTGTTCCTGAGTTATAATCTCAAGATCAAGCGCGCTTAGTTTTTCATAAACAGACTGCGCGCCAAGAGCAAACTCATTTATCACTGCTGTAAAATCTATTTCTTCCGGTTCTTCCAGAGCTTTTATAAGACTTTCCAGTTCAGCCATTGCGGTCTTTGCTTCTTCGCTTGCCTGATCTTCTTCAGACAGTTCGGCGTAAGCTGCCGCTAAATCCGCTCTTGCGCTTTCAGCATTTTCTTTGGTAAGGTTTGCAGATAATTCTGCTGCCATATTTATAAATGCTTTAACGTTTTCCGATACTTCGGATTTTTCCGGTTTTTCGATTTCCTCCGGTTTAGGCGCTGCAGATCCACCGCCGCCTCCGCCCGAAGGACTATTACTGTCATCTTTATTTGCCGCATCCAGCTTTGCTTTTATATCATCGGCTGCTTTTTTTGCGTCAGCCAGTTTTTCTGCTGCTGCCTGAGCTTCCTCTCCCGCTTCCTGCAGCGCTCTTAATGCTTCCGCTGATTCTACATCTGCTGCCGACAGTTTTTCCGCTGCAGCGTCTGCTGCTGCTTTGGCTGCCGATAGTTTTTCTGCTGCCTGAGCTTTTTCTTCTTCGGTTTCTGCCTGTGCTGCTTCAGCTTCGGCTTTTTCCAGATCCGCCGCTGCTCTCTCAGCTTCCTCTCCCGCTGTTTCCAGCTTTGCCGCTGCTTTATCCGCGGCTTCTTTAGCTGTTCTCAGTTTTTCATCGGCTTCTGCTGATTCTTTTTCAGCTGCTTCAACTTTCGCCTCTGCTTCTTTTACGCTTTCATCAGGCGCCTTAACCGGCGCTTGTTCTGGGTTCTGTTCCTGCGAAGGAACCTGAATTTCCGGCTCTTTCGGAGTTTCAGTGATCGTATCCGTCGGTTTTTCAGCAGGATTTTCCGTTATTCCATCAGTCTTTTCTGTATCCGCTGGATCTTTGGTTTCATCGTTTTCTGTTTCATTTACAGATTTATCCGAATCTGCCTGATCACCTGTTTCCTCATTTTGCTGATCCTCCGGTAATTCCGGCTCTCCCGGACTGCCCGAATTCTCACCTATTACTGCCTGTTCTTTAGGATTCTCCGACCTTTCCGGCTCTCCCGGATTCGTTAAATCATCCGTTATTTCTGGCTTCACTGAGTTTAAAGATCCCGGTACTTTCGGCTCTCCCGAACTGGCCGAATCTTTTTCAGGTGCTTTTATTAAACTTACCGATAAAACCTGATCTTTGGACGCATCATTTTCTAAACGGTTTTCTGGAATATCCTTCGTTTCCGTCTTATGCGATTCTGTCAGGTCCTGCTTTGCTGCTGTTTGTATCTCCTGATTATTCGTATCAGGAAAATCATCATCAACAGCATCTTGAACAGTCCTCAGACTCTGCGCTGCAGATTCTTCCATTTCAGACGCAAATGCGCTGATCTGAAAAACGCTCATGCACATCATAATCGTCATGAACAAAGCCAAAACGCGTTTATTCAGTTTTTTTCTTTTCATTTGGTTTCCTTTCTACGAAATCAGATATTTCTAATATCTGAATAGCCGGGCTGGTATAGCCGTTTCTCTGTTATTCGCAGAAATAAATTGCCTTAGTCCACATAGCTTTGCGCCCCCTCCTTTTGAAAAAAGTTTAACTTTTTCAAAAGTCGGTCATACATAGTGCAAATGCACCTTAGCTATCTGGCTTTGCGTTCTACCGTTTACGGATAGTTTGCCAATTGACATCGATTCTGTGTCAAACCATATACACGTAATCTTATCTCCGCTGCTTCGATGCCAAATAACAGCGGAGCAAATCGCCTGGCGGAGTAACATTAATCATAAAAACTCTCCTTTTACAAATTCTCATTATCGAACTCATCTAAAAATTTATCGTGCAATTTAGTTTCAATGTCTTTACGTGTTCTAACTGCATCCCCAAAATTTTCAGATTTGAATAGATAGCGGCGCTTACCTTTAAAACATATGATAGCCCTCCATCTCTTTGCGAGCTTAGCCAATTAACACCTGCAATACTGCTGATGTTATTTTCCTGACGGCTTAGCGCGCAGGATTGCAACACAAGTGCAGTCGACCAGCGTAAGTCTTTCTTTAATATAGATACACAATCGCAAGCATTCATATGACCATTGCAAAAACATGCAATCTCTTTTATGACTTCACTCCTGCAGTCACATATCACAGCCATGCTGTTTTGCCATTAATATTTTCCGCAACATACAAAACGTTCACATTTTTCAGATCTATTCTTTTTTGTTATGACTCAAATGGTTAATTTTGCTACACTCTTTCTTTCGGGTGGTGAGGCGCGCAATTTCATGAAATTGCTTCCTACCGATTTTTCGACAATTACAAATTTACTGACTATAACATAATTTTTTAAAAAAAACATAATATTGTTTGCAGCACAATTTTTGCTTTTTCAAATTCACATTAACATAATATTTTAGAATTTTCTATAAAAAATAATAAAGAAAATTTTTTAAATCTTATAATTATAAAAAGGAAAATATTACCTGAATAAAAAGACTGTGTTATTTCAACACTAAATTTAATATATTAAAATTCAGATGAATTAATATTTTAATTAAGTTGCATATATAGTATATTATTATTAAAGTTATACTATATATTGTGTTACAAATAATTCTATTTTAACCAGTAATATATTAGAATTTTTGTGAATATACTCATGTATATACTTATAAAAATACTAATATCTATAACAAATATGGAATATTATAATAAATAAGGTTGAATAATACTAAAAAAATTATAATTAAAACAATTCTAAGATTATAACGGATTTCACACCTAAATTTTTCATGATCCGCCATTTTAGAAATAAAAAATATACATAATGATAATACTTATATTAATAAAATAACAGTCATTTTAAGAAATCTTCAGAATTTTTCTTTACTGCGATGCCGTATTTCTTTAATAAAATTTACATGGATGAATTTATACTCAACTATTACAAATATCGCCGTATAGTATATGGATTTGTAAAAAAGCAGTAATATCTTATCCGCAGATTTCATGTATTTCATATACAAACAAAGAGCAGGATCATTATACATCCTGCTCTGCTTCTTTTCTGCCGCTTTTCATATTTATAATAGATCCTATTAATATTAATATAACGCCGATCACTATATTAACAGTTACTGATTCTTTTAATATTAACGCCGCCAGGGTTACTGCGATTACTGGTTTTATAAAAAACGCTATTGACGCATTAGACGGACCTGCAAGTTCTATCGCTTTCAAATAAGCGAAATAACCTATTCCAGTTACTACGATTCCAACGTAAAGTATCAGCGGTATTGTGTTTAAATTTATTCCAGCGATTACAGGTTCTCCTTTTATTACAAGTATTATAAGTTCTATCACTGATGCAATGATAAAACTAAAGCTGTTTTGTACCATTCCTCCAAGTTTTTCTATTCTGAGTTTTCCTAAAGTTGTGTAAAGAGCAAAGGTAACAGCGGCTATTCCTGCGTATATTATGCCTTTTACTGTATTTCCTTCCGCCATATTCGTCGGATTAGCAACAAATATAAGGCCTATAACGCTTATAACCAGCACGACTGCTTTTCTTACCGTAAAAGGTTCTTTTATTATGTAATGAGCAAATATCATCGTAAATACTGGGTTTGACGATATTATAACCGCGGCTGTATTTGCATTACAGTTCATAACTCCAAGCTGAAAAAATGTCATGCTTATGCATATTCCTATAATTCCTAGGATTGTAATATAAATATAATCGCCTTTGGTTAATCTTATATTTTTCTTTATAATACTGTGGATTGCAAATGGAAACAAAAACAGTCCTCCTATGAAGAATCTTATAAATGTTATTTGAAGCGCAGTAAAATCGCTTCCTCCTATTTTTAACGCTATCTCCATAGTGCCGAAACAAACAGCCGTTATAATTATAAACAATATACTTTTATTATTTCTTTTCATAACAATACGCCTCCTGATACAACTTATACTGCATAACATTTTTATACAATATACATTATACACCTTGTGTCAAGAAGTGGATTATATTAATACTTCATAACCTATAAATGTTTATATCAAAAGATGATTTAATATATTCCAAAAGAAAAAACGATCCTTAGATTTAAAATCACTAAAGATCGTTATTATTCTAATTTTTATCTAATACTGCAGTTAAATCTTTTACTCCGTAAATCACCCTTACTATTGTAACTACACCTGTATCCCTATCAATATTATAAAATACGCAATAATTATCTACTGACGCAATACGTAATTTTCGGTTATTCCGTTTATTTTCATAATATTCGCTAAATCTATATAGCATTTCACAAAGAGATAATATTGCCTTTTCTAAACGATCTAACTGACCGGATGCAGCATCAGGCGACTTGTAATTCAAAAGCAATATATTCGTAAATTCTCCTTAGATAATTTTCACTTTCTTTTGAGATCATCACTGTATATCATAAATTATAATCTCTGCGTATATCATTAAATGTTTGCTCTGCAGGTTTTACGCGCTTATCGATCATATCCTGATAACCTTTATCCAGTTCTGCATCTAACTCTTTTTTACTCAAATTTCCTATTGATAATAATTTTTCTGTAGGAAGCGATACATCAAAAGGAATACCATTATAAAAAATTATCTGCTTATAAAACATATTAATCGCATTAGACGCCGAGATACCCAAAGCAGACAAAATATTCTCTGCCTGTTCCTTTACATCAGGCTATATTTCCTCATATAACTCTACTGATTTTGCTTTCATTAAAATAACCCTCTTATTTTAAAAAATTATATTTTGGAGCTATAATTAATAATATTAATCCTATTTAATCCCTGCAATTAAATTCCCTTTTCAATCAAGATTTTTTTATAATCAGCCAGATTATTTTTCAAAAGAGCCGGAGTATCTATCGAATACGGGCATCTTGACTTGCACTGTCCGCATTCCAGACATTCCTCTATCAGCATCATTTTTGTCTGCATTTCTTCTGTAAGCTGAGATTCCTCCGGCGCGCGCCTTATCATTAACGACATCCTCGCGCAGTTATTTATCTCTATTCCCACCGGGCAAGGCATGCAGTAACCGCAACCGCGGCAAAATTCTCCTATAAGCTCTTGTCTGTCCTTATCTATTATTTTCTTTGTTTCATCATCTAAAACAGGAGGATTCTTTATATATGATATAAATTCATCGAGCTCGCTTTCGCGCTGAACTCCCCAGATTGGAAGAATGTTATCGTATTCGCTCAGGAAAGCATAAGCCGCGCGTGAATTATTGATAAGCCCGCCGGACATCGCTTTCATTGCTATAAATCCCATATCGGCAGCCAAGCACTTTTCCACTAACCTTATATCATCATCAGTAGAAAGATAGCAGAACGGAAACTGAAGCGTTTCATAAAGACCTGAATCCATCGCCTCGTCTGCAACTTTCAGTCTATGATTTGTAATACCTATATGCCTTATTTTTCCTTGTTTTTTCGCTTCAAGCATGCACTCGTAAAGACCGGACTCATCTCCCGGCTTATGACAGACCGCGGGATTATGAAACTGATATAAATCTATATAATCCGTATTTAATTCTTTTAACGAAGTTTCCAGATTATCCCAAAATTGCTCAGACGTACTGCACATCGTCTTTGAAGCAATAAATACCTTATCTCTCATATCGCTGAACGCAAGACCGATTTTATGTTCGCTGTCCGTATAAAAACGGGCGGTATCAAAAAAAGTGATTCCGCTGTCGTAAGCCTTATGAAGAAGATAAACTGCTTCATCATCCGAAATTCTTTGTATAGGCAAAGCCCCGAAGCCGTTTTTATTTGTAATTATCTCGGTTTTACCGAGTCTTATATTTTTCATGATACTATCTTATACCCAATCCAAAATTCTCTTTTACGCGCTTTATAGTCTTTTCTGCTATTGCATTAGCCTTTTCCGCGCCTTCTTTAAGTATTTTTTTCAGCTCGTCCGATTCACGAATATCGTTATATTTATCCTGAATAGGTTTAACCGATGAATTTACTACTTCCACCAGATCTTTTTTGAAATCTCCATATCCGCTTCCAGCATAATCCTTTTCGAGAGATTCTACTGTTTTTCCCGTAAAAGCGCTGTAAATTGACAAAAGATTGCTGATTCCAGGTTTATTCTCAACGTCAAATTTAATAATTCCATCGGAATCAGTAGTCGCTCTCATTACAGACTTCTTTATCTTTGCAGGACTGTCTAAAAGGGATATTCTGCTGTATTCATTTTCTGCGCTTTTGCTCATTTTATTCGTAGGATCGTCAAGACTCATTACCCGCGCGCCGCTTTTCATGTATCTGCCTTCCGGAACGACAAACGTATTCTCTCCGTACTTTCCGTTCACCCTGACAGCCAGATCCCTCGTCAGCTCTATATGCTGCTTTTGATCATCGCCAACGGGAACTATACTCGTATCGTAAAGCAATATATCGGCAGCCATAAGTACAGGATATGTAAAAAGTCCCGTAGGCGCCGATTCCTTTTCTTTACTCTTTTGTTTAAACTGAGTCATTCTTGAAAGCTCTCCGGTATAAGAACTGCACGTCAGAATCCAGCCCAGCTCCGCATGTCCCGGAACATCCGACTGAACGAATACTATGGATTTATCAGGATCTATACCGCATGCTATATATAAAGCGGCAACGTTTAAAATACTTTCGTTAAGCTCCTTCGGATCCTTCGGCACGGTAATTGCATGCATGTCTACTATGCAGTAAATACATTCGTTATCGTTCTGAAGCTCTGCGAATTGCTTTAACGCTCCCAGATAATTGCCTATGTGAATATTTCCTGTCGGCTGAATACCGGAAAAAACTCTGTTCATTTTAAGTACTCCTCTTTAAATTTCATTTTTATCTTTTTCTCTATACGAGAAACAGTCATTTGCGATACTTTAAGTTCCTGCGCTATCTGCTGCTGAGTCTTTCCTTCTACAAATCTCATACTGCAGAACTTTTTTTCCTCCGGTGAAAAAGTTTTCATAATTCTTTCAAGAAAATCAGCGTTTTCAAACGTTTCAAAATTTGAATCCTTCTCGCCCGTATACCGCTCTATAAAAGCTCCGCCGTCGCTCTCGCTTTCTTCTATAGTCTGCTGCAGAGAGTATGGACTGTATGCCCGACCTGACTCAAGAGCTTCCAATATAAGATCCTCTGAAACCTCAAGCCTTTCCGCTATTTCTGATATCTTAGGCGTCCTTTGAAATTCGTTTTCAAGCTCCTGCTGAACTTTAGGAATTTTTATAGAAAGATCCTTTAATTTTCTTGGAACTTTCATTCCCCAACCTTTATCCCTGAAATATCTCTTTATCTCGCCGAGTATTGTAGGCGTTGCAAAAGCTGGAAAATCAACTCCTTTATCCGGATCGTACCTTTCCGCGGCAAGAACAAGAGCCATAGAACCAACCTGATATAAATCGTCGTATTCTACGCCCTTATTCAAATATCGCTTTACAAGTATATTTACAATATATAGGTATTTTTCTACTATTCTGTTTCGATCTTCAATACTTTTAGACTGCTTATATTTAACAAATAGATCCTTGTCGTCTTCGGCAGAATTATTCATAATCAATCCTCTTTAAGATGTAATCCGTGAGGTCAAATAACACGACTGATTTGGATTTTCACCAACGCTGATTTAAAATACTTGCATTACAAATGTTTTATCATCCGTATAAGCATATTCTCGTTGCAGCCTGCGAAAATACTTACCTCATCCATGAGTACCCTGAGCATAAGGATACTCATAGACGGATCGAATAAATCATCAATTAAATTCTTTACAGGAAGATTCTGACACTCATGAAGATTATTTATCTCATGATCGTCGTCATCGCTCATATCGTCAATAGAAATAGTAATACCATTTTCTCCTACTTCGCAAGATACCTTATACGTTACAATTCCGTGATCGCTGCAGCAAAATATATTTGTACATACTTCTGATACAGCGATCTTGATATCCTCTATATCTTCAACATCAAAACCGGCGGCGCTTGCAGCGGAAGAAATCGCTAACCTTACAACTCCAACATACTCCGGCTTTCCTGGCACTGAAAATCTTATAAGATCTGCCATTTTCCGTCACTCCTTTTCTATCAGCAGGGATGTGCAAAACCATGTTTTGCGAAAAAAGAATGCTGTATACTTTTTAAAACAAATTATTACAATATATTGTATATTAAATTTTAAAATTCTTAATTTTGCTCATCTCTTATCAGCAGAATATTTTAATAAAATTATATGATAATATATGATTTAAACTCTAAATCACCAGATAATATATTTATTGATTCTCGATATCAATTTTTTTATACCCTGCTGCACATATATTAAACGTCCAGAGTAGTTTGTTTATTGCTTTCAGGCGTGGTATTTTCATCCTGCTCCGCTTCTTCTGATCCATCTTCATTTATAACTTTTGCCATAGCTATAATATTAACGTCCTCGTCTACCTTCATAATTCTTACGCCCTGAGTAGCTCTGCCAAGACGGGAAACATCGCTTGCTTTTATTCTGATAATAATTCCATCTGAATTTATAAGCATTACCTCGTCGTTTTCATTTACTACCATAGCGCCTATAAGTTCGCCAGTCTTTTTAAACTTAGCTTTATCGTAAGTCAAAAGACCTTTTCCGCCGCGCTTTTGAGTCTTATATTCGGAAACCGCTGTTCTCTTGCCGTAACCGTGACCAGTTACTACCAGCAGTTCTTCATCCTTTTCGGCAAGTTCCATAGCCACTACTTCATCGTCGTCTTCAAGCTGTATAGCTTTCACACCGGCGGCTATCCTTCCCATAGGACGCACATCCTCCTCACTGAAACATATGCTCTTTCCGTGCTTTGTAACTATAATTACATTGCTCGTTCCCGATGTCTGCTTTATACCTATAAGCTCATCGTCATCTTTTAGCTTGATAGCGAGAAGCCCTGTTTTTCTGTTCGTATCAAATTGAGAAAGATCCGTTTTTTTGATGGTTCCGTTCTTTGTAACGGCGATCAGGTACTTATCGCTGCTGAATTCCTTAACAGGCATAACAGTAGCTATCCTCTCCCGCTGCATAAGATTCAGGAAATTAACGGCAGGCGTGCCCTTTGCGGTGCGCTGCGCTTCCGGTATTTCGTAAGCCTTAAGCCTGTGAGCCTTTCCTGTATTAGTAAAGAACAACAGGTAATCGTGAGTAGACGTTATTATCATATTTTTGACAAAATCGTTTTCTCTCGTAGTGATGCCTGTTATTCCCTTTCCGCCGCGTTTCTGGGTTTTATAAGTATCCATGGATACGCGCTTAATATATCCCAAATGAGTAAGAGTAACGGCTACCTGGTGTTCCTGTATAAGATCTTCTTCGTTTATTTCACCGGAATCAGCAACAACTTCCGTCTTTCTTTCATCACCGAATTTTTCTTTGATTTCGGTAAGTTCATCTCTGATAACGCCCATAAGCACTTTAATATCGGATAAAATTTTGTTATACCATGCAATTTTTTCCTGAAGCTCGTTATACTCGTTTTCTATCTTCTCCCTTTCAAGACCCTGCAGCCTTGCAAGCCTCATATCGAGTATAGCCTGAGCCTGAACGTCAGACAGACTGAACCTATCCATCAATTTTTGCTTGGCGTCATTATAGCTCGATCTTATAACTTTTATAACTTCGTCTATATTATCGAGAGCGATCAGGTAGCCTTCAAGTATATGCGCCCTTTCTTCAGCTTTTTTCAGATCGAACTTAGTTCTTCTCGTAACTACTTCTTTTTGATGCTGAAGATAATGATCAAGTATCTCATAAAGATTTAAAATCTTAGGCTGACCATCCACAAGAGCTATCATAATGATGCTGAAGTTATCCTGAAGCTGAGTGTGCTTAAACAACCTGTTAAGAGTGATCTGCGGATTCGCGTCTTTTTTAAGCTCCACGACTATACGCATACCATCTCTATCGGACTCGTCCCTTATATCTGCAATATGATCGATCCTTTTATCCTTTACCAATTCCGCAATCTTTTCGATAAGTCGCGCTTTATTTACCTGATACGGAATCTCGGTAAATACGATCTGCATTTTTCCCTTGGATGTTTCTTCAAATTCATATTTTGAACGTACTGTAACTTTTCCCTGCCCCGTTCTATAAGCATCCTTAGCCGGAGTTTTGCCTATAATAGTCGCACCCGTAGGAAAATCAGGAGCCTTAACTATTTCTATAAGGTCTTCTATATCGCAGTTTTCATCGTCTATCATTTTGATGGTAGCATCTATCACATCTGTAAGATTATGAGGAGGTATAGATGTTGCCATACCTACTGCTATTCCGTTTGAACCGTTTACCAAAAGATTTGGATACCTTGCAGGAAGTACAACTGGCTCCGTTTCGTCGCCGTCGAAATTCGGCTGAAAATCTACGGTATCTTTATTAATATCTCTCAACATCTGCAGGGCAAAATTGGTCATTCTTGCTTCTGTGTAACGCATCGCGGCAGCGCCGTCGCCGTCAACGGAACCGAAATTTCCATGACCATCCACTAATTTATATCTTATATTCCAATCCTGAGCGAGCCTTACCATAGCGTCGTAAACCGAACTGTCGCCGTGAGGATGATACTTACCGAGCACGTCGCCGACTATACGCGCGGATTTTCTGTGAGGCTTATCGGGAGTAACTCCAAGCTCCATCATATCGTACAAAATCCTGCGGTGAACGGGTTTAAGTCCGTCCCTGACATCAGGAAGAGCTCTTCCTACTATTACGCTCATGGAATAGTCAATATAAGATGACTTCATTATGTCATTTATTTCTTTATGAAGAATTTTAGAATCTTCAATCAGATTATCCATTTATAGCTCCTTTTACTTTTATATCCCTTAAATATCAAGGTTTTGAACATATTTTGCATTTTCTTCTATAAACTTTCTTCTTGGCGGAACTTTCTCACCCATTAACATAGAAAATGTATCGTCAGCCACCGCAAAATCGTCTATTTTTACTTTTATCAGAGTCCTGGTATTATAATCCATTGTGGTTTCCCAAAGCTGCTGGGCATCCATTTCGCCAAGACCTTTATATCTCTGTATAGCCCATTTCTGATCTGTTCCGAGTTTATTCAAAAGCGCTCTCTGTTCTTCTTCCGAATAAGTGTAATATTTTTCTTTTCCCTTTTCGACCTTGTAAAGAGGCGGCTGAGCAATATACACATATCCCTTTTCAATAAGCGGGCGCATATATCTGTAAAAGAATGTAAGCATTAATGTACAAATATGAGCTCCGTCGACGTCGGCATCTGTCATTATAACTATTTTATGATATCTCAGCTTTTCTTCATTAAAATCATTTCCTATGCCGCATCCAAAAGCCGTAATCATATTTTTTATTTCATCGGAATTTAATATTTTATCAAGTCTTGCTTTTTCAACATTTAAAATCTTACCGCGAAGCGGCAAAATTGCCTGCCTTTTTCTATCCCTGCCCGACTTAGCAGAACCTCCTGCAGAATCGCCCTCGACGAGAAAAATCTCTGAAAGAGCCGGATCTTTTTCACTGCAGTCCGCAAGTTTTCCCGGAAGAGTCATGCCGTCTAAAGCGCCCTTTCTTCTCGTAAGATCTCTCGCTTTTCTCGCAGCCTCCCTGGCCCTCGCCGCTCTCAGTCCCTTATCTATAATAACGCGCGCCTGCTGTGGATTTTCCTCGAAAAACGCTGTGATATTTTCCATTGTTGCGCTGTCCACAAATCCGCGTATCTCAGAATTTCCAAGTTTAGTCTTTGTCTGACCTTCAAACTGGGGTTCTGTGAGCTTAACAGAAATAATAGCAGTTATACCTTCCCTGATATCTTCACCTGATAAAGCCTCGTCGTTTTCTTTAAGATACTTATTTTTTCTCGCATAATCATTATATGCTCTTGTAAGAGCTGTCTTAAAGCCTACAAGGTGAGTACCGCCTTCAGTAGTATTAATATTATTTGCATATGAAAGTATAAATTCGCTGTATCTGTCCGTATACTGAAGTGCTACCTCACATTCAAAATTATTTTTACTTACTTCAAAATAAACTATATCCGGATGAATCGGCTCTTTATTTTTATTCTGAAAAGCTACAAACTCCTTAATTCCGCCTTCATAATGGAATTTATCTTTTTTAACGGGATCTTGTCTTTCATCAGTAATGCTTATGCTTATTCCCTTATTTAAAAAAGCCATTTCCCGAAGTCTGTGTTCCAATGTATTATAATTATATACAACCGTATCAAATATCTCTGCATCAGGTTTAAACCATGTAGTAGTACCCGTCATATCCGTCTTCCCAATTTCTTCCAACGGATGCAGAGTTTTTCCCCTTGAGTACTTCTGCTCATATATTATACCGTTTCTTTTTACTTCGACTGTCATTGATTCAGACAAAGCGTTTACAACGGATGCACCTACACCGTGAAGTCCCCCGGATACTTTATATCCGCCTCCGCCAAATTTTCCTCCGGCATGAAGAACTGTATGAATAACCTCTACTGCAGGTATTCCTAACTTAGGATGTATATCTACAGGCATTCCTCGCCCGTCATCCTCTACTTTTATGGAATTATCCGGCAAAATAGTTACGCTTATGTGCTTGCAGTAACCAGCAAGAGCCTCATCTACGCTGTTATCTACTATCTCGTAAACAAGATGATGAAGACCGTTTTCACTAGTAGAGCCTATATACATACCCGGTCTTTTTCTTACCGGCTCAAGTCCCTCAAGAACCTGTATTTGCTCCGCATTATATGATTCGCTTACATGTGTATCCGGCATACTCGCTCCTTTTCTTGAATAAACATATTATTTAATCATCAAAATAATATCCTAAATTTACGATTCCCGCAATTAAAACTTATAAGATTTACAGAATTTTAATCCTGTTTTTGAACATTAAACCATCGTTTATACCTTCATAACATTACCATTTTCAACTTTAAATATATAGTGATCGGGGATCTGGCTTCCAAGTTCTTTTGTAATCTCCGTAGCCGTTATAAATATCTGAGAATCATCAAATGAAGTTATAAGCTGCCTCTGGCGTATTTTATCAAGCTCAGATAAAACATCATCAAGCAAAAGAACGGGTTTTTCTCCCGTTTCATCATAAATCAATTTAAGCTCTGCAAGTTTTAAAGATAAAGCAGCAGAACGCTGCTGCCCCTGAGAACCGTAATTTCTCACATCTATCCCGTCTATCTCTATTTTTATATCATCCCTGTGAGGACCTTTACCGGTATTTCTTTTCGCTACATCCCGATTTCTCTCATTCAGCAGTATATTGTAAAAATATTCTCTCTGATCTATTATATTATCTTTAACAGGGATGCTGGATTCATATTCAAGATCGAGTTTTTCCCTGCCTTCGGTTAAATCATAATGTATCTTACTGCTTATAATCTTTAATTTTTCTATAAATCTGTTTCTTTCAAAGATAATTCCTGATCCGTAATCGGAAAGCTCGGCGTCCCATATATCGAGCATGGTCTGATCCGGATTTTCTTCTTTCAAAAGAAAATTACGTTGTAAAAGAGATTTTTTATATTTTGAAAGATTATCATAATAAACAGGTTTGAGTTGACAAAGCTCTCTGTTCATAAATTTTCTGCGCTTTTCAGGTTCATCCTTTACGATTTTCAGATCATCCGGCGAAAATACTACAACATAAACATTTTCTATAAGCTCCGATACCTTTTTTTTCTTAATACCATCAACCTTTATACTCTTTTTATTTTTTATGAAACCGATTTCAACCGTCAGATCCTGACCATCCTTATATGAAATTGTCTTAACTTTTGCAAAATCAGCGCCGAATTTTATAAGATCGTTATCTCTGGATGTCCTGAAAGATTTACCCAATGACATTATGTAAAGACCTTCTATCAGATTTGTTTTTCCCTGAGCGTTTTCTCCTATTATAATATTTACTTTGTTATGAAATTGTATTTTTTGATCATTATAATTTCTGAAATTATTCAGTTCGATTTCTTTAAAATACATAAATCCACCGATTTACGCCATTATCCTTACAGGAAGTATCAGATATGTAAAATTATCACCTTCTACAGGTTTAAATATACACGGAGTCACATTAGTATTAAAATTCATAATAATATCGTCTTCTCTCATTACTTTAAGACCATCCAGCAGATATTTTGAATTAAAACCTATCTCTATATCTTCTCCTTCTTTTTTTATTGGAATATTTTCATTTACATTTCCAGCTTCTGATTTTGAAGTTATCTGAAGATTATCATCCGTTACAGAAAATTTAACAAGATTATTTCTTCCTTCTTTAGCAAATAACGAAGCTCTTTCTATACTGTCAAATAACATATTTTTATCTATATGTACTTTTGTTTTAAATTCCTGAGGAAGAAGATCTCTGTATTTTAAGAAATTTCCTTCAATTATACGAAGTATAATCTTACTGTTTTCGTCAAATATTACAGCTTTTTTATCATCGAATATTAATTCTATATTTTCATCTTCATTTTCTGATTCAGATATGATTTTATTTATTTCATTTAAAATTCTTGCGGAAATTATAATATCTGTATTTTCATTATTTTCTGTTTCTTCAGATGCGACAGCCATTCTGAAACCATCCAGTGCTGCCATATTAATGGAATTTTCACGCATTTCTATGAGAACGCCTACTATAACTCCTTTTGATTCATCCATGCTTGCGGCAAAGGATGTTTTTCTTATCATTTCTTTAAATAATTCCTTTTTAAAGGCGATTTTTTTATCTTCGCTAACTGTTCCTATTTCAGGAAATTCGTCAGCCATCATTCCTATTATCTTAAATTCGCTGGATGAAGTTTCAATAGAAACGTTATTATATTCTCCTGAATATATATTAATATTTTTATCCGGCAGTTTTCTTACTATGTCTGAAAATAATTTTGCAGGTAAAACGATTGAACCTTCTTCCGCTTCGTCTACGTTTATGGTTTTTTCTATACTTAGATCCATATCTGATGCGGTTAATGTAAGTTTTCCTTCATTTGTTACTTTTATTAAAATGCCTTTAAGTATCGGCATAGTACTTTTTGTTGTCACTGCTCTTGAAACGAAATTTAGTGCTTTATTAAGCTCGGATTGTGTCGTTTTAAATTTCATATTGCTTTCTCCATTTTCATAATGTATTTTAAAAATACTATTAAGTAATATTTTTATTATGAATATGTAAATATTTTATAATTCATCTTTGTTGATGTGTAGTTATTAGCTTATATTATATAAATATTTTTTAGTAGTAATAATAATAAAGCCTGTTGATATGTTGATAAGCTGTTTAAACAATGATATTTCAACGTTATGTTTTATGTATAGCTTGTTTATAACTTAATATAAGTCTTAAAAGTCTGTGTATAAGTTGTGGAAAAGAAAATCACTTATCTATTTTTTTAGAATTTAATTATCAAGTATATTAGATTTTAGCTCGTTTACTAAGTTTTTCATTTCTTCATCTTTAGCGATTTCCTTTGTGATTTTGTCGTAAGCGTGCATTACGGTCGTATGATCTCTTTTTCCAAAATTTTCGCCGATTTTAGGCAGGGAAAGATTTGTAAGCTCGCGGGAAAGATACATGGCTATTTGGCGTGGATGTGCGAGATTCTTTGTGCGTTTTGATGAATCCATATCCTGTACATTTATGCCAAAGTGGGCGCAGACTGTGTTTTTTATAAGAGGTATGTCTATCTGTCTGTTTGAAGTGTCGAATACATCTGTGAGGACTTCTTTTGCTGTTTCTTTTGCGAGGGGTTTATTCATGAGGTTTGCGTGGGCTATAACTCTGTTTAGCGCCCCTTCAAGTTCCCTTATATTAGCGGTTATTTTGTCTGCTATTAGATAAAATATTTCGAGCATATCGTCGTTTACCTGAATGTCTTCCATTTCGGCTTTGTTTTTTAGTATAGCCACACGGGTTTCAAAGTCCGGAGATTGGATATCCACAGGAAGCCCCCACTCAAATCTCGATTGCAGTCGTTTATCTATCGTTTCTATTTCTTTGGGAGGTCTGTCGCTGGAAAATATAATCTGTTTATTTGTGTCGTATAAAGTATTAAATGTATGGAAAAGTTCTTCTTGTGTTCTGTCTTTTTTTTCAATAAACTGAATATCATCTATCAGCATTACGTCTATATTTCTGTATTTATTTCTAAATTCATCCATTTTTTTACCCTGAATGGCGTTTACAAGTTCGTTTGTAAACATTTCAGAAGATACGTAAAGCACTTTTTTAAGTGGATGATTTTGCATTACGTAGTGACCGATTGCATGCATTAGATGAGTTTTGCCGAGACCTGAATTGCCGTATAAAAACAACGGATTATATACGGAAGCCGGATTTCGTGCTACCGCCAGGGCAGCGGCGTGAGCAAGCTCGTTGTTTGCGCCTACGACAAATGTGCTGAAATTATATCTTGGATTAAGATATAATTCGTCATTTCCTGGACGTTTTAAAACTCGTTCATAATAGATTTTATCCTTGTCTATTTCTGATTTATCAGAAGGCTGATTTACTTCATCCGAAAGTATGAATTCTATTTTCATGCTTTCGCCATAGACTTTGTAAATAGCTTTTTCCAGTATCATAACATATCTGTTCGTAAGTACGGATTTTGACATGTCGTTATATGTGACTAACTTAACAATTCCATTTTCTTTATCTATAGATTGGGGAACGAGCGGCTTTATCCAGGTGTTATAACTGGCGGGCATCATTTCCGGTTCTACTTCTCTTAGAATTTCTTTCCAATTTTCTACAATCTTTTCCATAACAAATCCTTTATGTAAAAAATATATTCTGCATTTATCCACAACAATTATAGCATTAATTCCCCTAAATTAACATGATTTTATAAGGATGATAAAGGTTTTAATAAAAATATCCACAAAATTCTGTTTTTCCACATAAAATTCATCCACAATTATGTTGATAAGTATCCTTTGAAATAAAATAAGTAATTCTGTACTGGTTAAAATATTATCAATACTTTAGATGATAACCTAAACATAGTTTACTTCGTTAATAAGTTTGACTTATATATTATCATAAAATAAGCTCGTAAATAAATAGTCAGAATTAAAATGATGAATTAAAAAATCTACTTGTGTATTTTAAAGCCGGTTTTTAAGTATAATGCGTAATTAAATTTAGCTTAGCAAGTATATAAATTTGAATTGATTTTTTAAAAACATGTATGATGGATAAAATTAAAGTTTATCCGGATACTTTGCACGTCATAAAAACAGGTTATTGACCGATCTTTTTTAAGCCTGATCTGAGCTTCAAGCTATAATGGTCTTCTTTCTTTAATTTTTTCTTTAATGCGTTCGTAGGCTGAAAAATGCGCTGGCGCATTAGGTTAGATGTATATGCTATAAGACCTTTGATAATAAGAGATTTTAACTTTTTAATCATAATATAGAAGTTTAGTCCTGCAAAATTTTCAAGTTGTGTAGTACTGGCGCTTTCGAGTCTGTTCATATCTACGATAAAAGCGTATTGATTTGCAGAAATTTTTATTGGTTTAAGTATTGAATCATATATATGATAATATTTGATATACGTATTATATTAATGCAGCGGCATGGAGATTTTCTCTGCAATTTCTGTGATACGCTTTTATCTCTTTTACGTGTACATACACTATTTAATTAAAAGAACTCGTTGTGCTATTAAATCATCTTCTTTTGACAGTATTATAATCAATAAATAGCGTTTAATATTATAGATTACGCAATATATTGATAAATAATAAAAGTGATTTATATTTGAATTGCAAATGATTAATTGGATAATCACATCACTATTTAATAAACTATATATTTTATGTTGATTACTATTGATAATACAAAATATTGATATTCAATATATAATTTTTATTAGCACAATACGTTAAAAGAGTAATATATTATATTTCTTTCTATTGACAACATAAAATGTACTATAGAACAATTTGTCTGACAAACTCTGCTTGCAAAACGCGAAAAAATGCAGTAGTATAAAGAATATTTAATGCGTTAATAAATTAAATAATTGAAAGGATGAAAAAATATGGGTTTCTTAACAGATAAGACAGTCATCATTACCGGTGCGGGGCGTTCTGTGTTGAGGGATGGCAGCTGCGGCTCCATAGGCTATGGTATTGCTACAGCTTACGCCAAGGAGGGTGCGAATATTGTCATTACAGGACGCAACGTGAAGAAGCTGGAGGATGCTAAGGAGGAGCTTGAACGCCTGTACGGAATCAAAGTTCTGACTGTGCAGGCAGACGTAAACGCTGCTGCGGACAACGAAACTGTTGTTAATGAAGTGGTCAGGCAGACTATGGACACATTCGGTCGTATTGATGTGCTGATCAACAACGCCCAGGCGTCGGCTTCCGGAGTACCCCTGGCGGAACACACTACGGAGCAGTTTGATCTGGCTCTTTATTCTGGTCTTTATGCGGCGTTTTACTATATGAAAGCATGTTACCCTTATTTGAAGGAAACAAAAGGTTCCGTTATTAATTTTGCTTCTGGCGCAGGATTGTTCGGTAATTTCGGACAGTGCGCTTACGCTGCCGCAAAGGAGGGTATTCGCGGTTTGACCCGCGTTGCTGCTACCGAGTGGGGTAAAGACGGCATAAACGTTAATATCATCTGTCCGCTGGCATGGACTGCTCAGCTTGAGAATTTCAGTCTGGAGTATCCAGATGCTTTTGAAAAAAATGTAAAGATGCCGCCTATGGGTCATTACGGCAATCCAGAAACAGAAATAGGTCGTGTGTGCGTACAATTGGCGCATCCTGATTTTAAGTACCTTACCGGTGAAACGCTGACTCTGGAGGGCGGTATGGGTCTTCGTCCGTAACACAGGCACGAAGCGGCAGAGTTATAACAAGTAACGATACCATTCTAATCTTAGAATTAAGTGCATAAATACTACAAATAAAAATTTCCTGTAACGGTATAATTCGTTGACTTTTTGAGACGCTGTGTGTATAATTATTAGGCAATCACGCACTATTGGCAGTATTATCTTTTGGTTAATATATATAATTCAGGATAGGAGGTGTTACAACATGAAACAGACTTATCAGCCTAAAAACAGACAGAGAAAAAAGGAGCACGGCTTCAGAAAAAGAATGAGCACTAAAAACGGCAGAAACGTTATTAAGAGAAGAAGATTAAGAGGAAGAAAATCTCTTACAGCATAAGACCGCGCCAAGTGGTCTTATTTTTTAATAAGTAAGTTAAGCCAAATGATCATATTGAAACGGTTTTTGCAGAGTTATAAATTTTCAGTTTGCTTTGCCGCTTCATGATAAGGGATATTCATATGTTAAAAAAGGAAGTTCTCAGAAGAAAAGAAGACTTTAACCGGATTTATAAAAAAGGCAGGTCTGTGGGCAACAGGTACGTCGTCATTTTCTGTTTAAAGAATGGAATGGATTATAATAGATTATCTCTGCTTGCGAGCAAAAAAGTCGGAAATAGTGTAAGAAGAAACAGAGCCCGCCGCCTTATGCGAGAAAGCGTGAGACATATAGAAATAGAAAATAAGGGCTATGATTTTATTATTATTGCAAGAAATACAATAAACGATAAAAAATGTGCGGATGTGAAAAAATCTATTGAAGCCGCATTAAAAAGACTAAAAATTGATTATAAGACAGGTGATTAAAATGAAAGCTGCAAAGTCTATGCTCGGAAAAATGATAATCGCGCTTATAAAAGGCTATCAGCTTTGCATCTCACCGTTTTTAATGCCAGGAAAATGCAGGTTTACGCCTGTTTGTTCAGTTTATTTTATACAGGCAGTGGAAAAATACGGTCCGTTTAAGGGAAGCTGGCTGGGCATTAAAAGAATTATGAAGTGTCATCCTTTTCATAAAGGTGGCTACGATCCCCTGAAATAATGTGGACATGGAGGATTTTAATTAAATGACAAAACTTGTAGCTATTCCACTTGGCTATATTTTAAACGGAATTTACGGTATCATAGGTAATTACGGACTTACGATAATAGTATTTACAGTTATCATTCGTCTTATTATATTGCCTCTTTATGCTGCACAGCTCAGAAGCAATGAGCAGATGATGGTAATTCAACCAAAAATGAAGGAAATTCAGAAAAAATATGCTGGAAATCCGGAAACAATGAATCAGAAAATGCAGGAACTCTATTCAGAGCATAAAATAAACCCTGCTATGGGCTGTCTGCCTCTATTGATACAGCTTCCTATTATCTGGGGTCTGTTTGCTTTACTGAGATCTCCGGCTGAGTATATATCTAACGACAGTATGATTTTAGCAGCGCACGAATCTTTTTTTTGGATCGGAGATCTGAGTCAGCCTGATTTATGGTTATTTCCTGTAATAGCAGGAGTAGCAACTTTTATTTCCATGAAAATAACGACATCATCCGCAATAAACGCTAATGCTTCGGCAAATGCGTCGATGAAAGCAATGCAGTATTTTATGCCTGTTATGATAGTGTGGATGGGACGTACTCTTCCTGCAGGTCTTTGTCTGTATTGGATTATGAGTTATATTTTCCAGATTTTTCAGACTAAGATAACTCAGGCTCTTAAAAAAAGAAAGAAAAATAAAGCAGAAACTGACGCTGTAAGCGTCTGAAAATAAGATAGTTTAAATGTTTAGCGGTATATTGGAGGAATCTTTTATATATGGCAAATTACGTTGAAAAATGGGGCGATGATATCGATTCTGCGGTTGAATTAGCCTTAAGAGAACTGAAATTGACAAGAGATGAAGTTAAGATAACGGTTCTTGAGCAGCCTTCAAAGGGATTTCTTGGTTTATTTAAAAACAAACTGGCTAAAGTCAGAGTAGAAAAAAAGCCAAAATCAGAGGAAGCTGTGCAAAAACCGCAGACTGAAAATATTTTATCAGGCTCGGTCGATGAAACAAATGTTAAAGAAGCAATCAGTAGTAATGTTTCTGTAAATATGGAAATTTCTGATTCAGAAGATAACGAACACAAAGAATATATTGAAGATATCAATGAAGAAAAATATTCTTTATCAAAGAATACTAAAGGTCCGAAAAGATATCCGAAATCTTCTCCTATGAATACGAAATTTACTATTACAGATGATGACAAAGACGCTGTTTTGGCGCAGAATGAACCGGCAGTAAAATTCATAGAAGATATAGCGGAAAATATGGGTCTTACAGTTAAAGTAAAGGCGCATATCATGGATGATACTCTGTATATAGAGCTTGAAGGAAACGATGTAGGTACGATGATAGGAAAGAGAGGTCATACTCTCGATGCTGTCCAGTATCTTGCGAGTATAGTTCAGAATAAAAATTCTGAAAGCCATATACGTGTTATTATCAATGCAGAAAAATACAGAGAAAAAAGAGAAAAAACTCTTCAGGAGCTTGCAAAGCGCCTGGCTACCAAGTGCATAAAGACAGGCAAATACGTAAGGCTTGAGCCTATGAATCCATACGAAAGAAAGGTTATCCATTCGGCTCTGCAGAATAATCCTAAGGTAACTACGAGAAGCGAGGGCGTTGAGCCTAACAGAAGGGTTATTATAGAATTAAGGAGAAGTTGAAAGGATTATAATTTGAATTTCAGCGGCAGTTCTGAATTGCATATTAATATAATTTAGGATATTGCAGAAATAAAATTATTAAAGCAGTAAAATATATAAGAATTATCTTTTGCAGTAAAATTCACCGAATAAAAGATTTGAGAATTTCTTGTATTGATTTTCTGCCCGTATCTTTGATACGGCGCGCAGAACACATACTTGAATTGCACGTCTTTAGCCGTATTGCAATTCTTATGTTGAGAACCTGCCAACGATTATGTTGTAAATCGGGTTAGGGCTTCAGCGGTCGGGTTACTCTCTTAAAAAGGGGTAACACATGTAAAATTATACCAGTATACTGTGGTAATGGTCGCTGTTATTACCCTCTGAGTTACAATATTTTCACGCAGAAGATAAAGAAGACCGTCTGACTCACGTACGTTAGTACATATTGAGTAAGGCGGTCTTCACAAAATTACTTTATTCGGACTGACTGCTGTTGCAAAAGCGATAATCCTTTGATATATTAAGATTATCATTAAAATAAAATATAATCAAGAAGAAATATATAATATCTCGCTTTGTGCGGGGTATTTTTTGTATATAAAATTTATCAACATAAATTATGGAGGTAATTATGGAGCAGACGATAGCAGCCATAGCGACGGCTCCGGGAGAGGGCGGTATAGGGATAGTCAGGATAAGCGGGTCAGAGGCTTTAGGTATATTAAAAGATGTTTTCAGGTATAAATCTGGAAAAATCTTGTCCGAAGTAGAAGAACGCCGCATGATATACGGAAATATAGTCGATGAAAACGGGATAGTGGATGAGGCGATGGTAGTATATATGAAATCTCCTCGCACTTATACAGGCGAAGACGTAGTGGAAATTCAATGTCATGGCAGCATTATTTCGTTAAGAAGGATATTAAGCCTGGCGCTTGAACGTGGAGCAGCTTTAGCTGAAAGAGGCGAGTTTACAAAGCGAGCTTTTTTAAACGGACGTATTGATTTATCTCAGGCGGAAGCTGTTATTGACGTTATTAAGGCGAAATCTGACGCAGGCTACGATTCTGCGGTAATGCAGCTTCAAGGCGGTCTGTCGGATACTGTAAAAAAAATACGCTTAAGCCTTGCGGACCTTTTATCAGATATAGTCGCTCATATAGAATATCCCGAAGAGGATCTTGAAGAGCTGACATATAAGAATATAATATCAGAGTTAGATTTAATTTCTGCTGATATAAAAAAACTGGCTGATTCTTTCGATACAGGAAGGACTATCCGCGAAGGGCTTAGAGTGTGTATAGTAGGAAGACCTAATGTGGGCAAATCATCCTTGATGAATTCAATATTAAAGGTTGAAAGAGCTATAGTCACAGATATCCCCGGAACTACCAGGGATACGATAGAAGAATCTGCGTCGATAGGCGGTATTCCCGTTATAATCACCGATACAGCGGGAATACGGGAAACAGATGATACAATAGAAAAGATCGGAATAGAAAAAAGCAGACTGTCTATTCTTTCTGCCGACTTTATTATTATGATGATAGACGGTTCGTCAGATCTTTTAGAAGAAGATTTTGATATTTTATATAGTATAAGAGATAAAAAATCTGTTATAGTTTTAAATAAGACGGATCTGGATCAGAAGATCACTAAAGAGTATTTTTGTGGTTCTGAGGATATAAAAAAAATATTTTCTGATATAAAAATGCCTGTGGTTGTGGAGCTTTCAACAGTTACCATGGATGGTTTAGATGCTTTGACAGACGAAGTAAAAAAATCTGTTTATAACGGTGAAACGTCTGCTTCCGGGGATATTTTAATAACAAATGTAAGACATTTATCATTATTAAAAGAGTCCTTGAATAGTATAAGCGACGCTAAAGGTATGCTTGAAAATGAAGAAGCTCTTGATTTTGCAGAGTGCGATATAAGATCTGCATGGCTTTCTCTTGGAGAAATCACGGGTGAGGCTGTGACTGACGATGTGATTCAGGAAGTATTTTCAAGGTTTTGTTTAGGAAAATAGAAGGAATGGTGAATTATTATGGAACGTTATGTAATGGGGGAATACGATGTGGTTGTAGTGGGAGCGGGACATGCCGGCTGCGAAGCTGCGCTCGCTCCCGCTCGCATGGGATTAAGCACGCTGATGCTTTCTATTACATTGGAAGCCATTGCTATGATGCCGTGCAATCCTTCCATAGGCGGAACAGGAAAAGGACATTTAGTAAGGGAAATAGACGCCCTCGGTGGAGAAATGGGAATAAATATAGATAAATCCTTTATCCAGAGTAAAATGCTCAATACAGCTAAAGGTCCTGCCGTTCATTCTTTAAGAGCTCAGGCTGATAAAGAGCTTTATCATACTGAGATGAAAAAGACGATAGAAAATACGCCGAATCTTCATATGAAACAGGCAGAAGTTATGGAGATCTTAATGGAAAACGGTAAAGCGTCAGGAATAGTTACGCGAACCGGCGCGATTTACAATGCTAAAACCGTCATAATAGCTACCGGTACTTTCTTGGGAGGCAGGATATTTATAGGCGAATCGGCTTACGACAGCGGTCCTAACGGTATGGCTGTTTCCGTATATCTTTCCGACAGCCTGAAAAAATTAGGCATTCCCCTCAGGCGTTTTAAAACTGGAACTCCTGCAAGGATAGACGGTAAATCTCTTAATTACGATAAAATGATCGTCCAGCACGGCGACGAAAATATAGTTCCGTTTTCTTTTATGAACGAAAACACAGGAGAGAATAAAATAGACTGCTGGCTGACTTATACGAATGAAGTCACTCACGATATAATTCGCAGGAATTTTCACAGATCAGCTCTATTTACGGGCGAGATAGAAGGAGTCGGTCCGAGGTACTGCCCGTCGATAGAAACAAAGATAGACAGGTTTAAAGATAAAGAACGTCATCAGCTTTTTGTAGAGCCGGAAGGGCTTTCTACAGATGAGATGTATATTCAGGGGATGTCTTCAAGTCTGCCTGAAGATGTGCAGACGGCGTTTTACCGCTCGATCGCAGGTCTGGAAAACGCTGAGATTGTAAGACCCGCTTACGCCATAGAATATGATTGCATAAATTCTTTAGACCTTAAAACGACCCTTGAAAGCAAGATAATCGAAAATCTGTATTTTGCCGGTCAGACGAACGGCAGTTCAGGGTACGAAGAAGCAGCAGCTCAGGGACTTATGGCGGGCATTAACGCCGCCCTCAAGGTAAAAGGGGAAGAGCCGTTTATTCTCGACCGTTCTGAGGCTTATATCGGAGTTCTTATAGACGATCTCGTGACAAAGGGGACAGACGAGCCGTACAGGATAATGACGTCGAGAGCGGAATACAGGCTGCTTTTGCGGCAGGATAATGCCGCCGACAGGCTTACGGAAAAGTCTTATAAAATCGGACTTGCCACAGAAGAAAGATATCAGAGATATATTAATATTAAAAATGACACGGAAAAAGAAATCGCTCGCCTTAATAATACGAGCGTTTCTCCCGAAACAGCTAATCCGTTCCTTAAATCTATAGGAAGCGCTTCGATAGATAAAAAAGAAACTCTGGCGTCCCTTTTGAAAAGACCGCAGGTAACTTATGATAATCTGGTAGAAATAGATAATGAACGCCCGCAGATTTCTTATCACAGTAGGGTTCAGGTTCATGTGAATATCAAATACGAAGGATACATCGCTAAACAGCTTAAACAAATTGAGAAATTTAAAAAGCTCGAAAGCCGCAGGCTTCCTAAGGATATAAATTATATGGAACTTGAAGGTCTGCGCCTTGAAGCGAGAGAAAAGCTGAATGCGTTTAAACCGGATTCGGTAGGACAGGCTTCCAGGATATCGGGAATTTCTCCGGCTGATATAAACGTGCTGTTAGTTCATCTTGAGAGGATGAGACACGGTGGAAAATATAATTTATAATCAAAAGGAAAAAGTATTATGAATATAATAAATGCAAGTAAAGATGATATAGAAAATATTGCAGATATCTACGTAAAAAATCATAAGGACACTTATAAAAATTTGTTATCAGAAAAATATCTAAACTCTTTGACATCGGAATACGCCGTAAAAAAGTGGAATGAATATTTGAATGATAAAAATAATAAGATATTTGTTGCCTATGAAAAAAATCAGTTTTTAGGATTTGCTGCTTCGTGCAGGGACGAGCAGGAGGAAAACTGCTGGTATCTGGATTCTCTCCATGTAGCAGAACGGGCAAGGGGAAAGGGCGTCGGCACAAAACTCATAGCTTCATCAGGTAATTTTGCTCTGAGAAACGGATTTAAAAGAATGAGCGTATCCATTGTAAAAGGAAATAACGTGGCAAGGGATATTTATGTAAGTTTGGGCGCTTCCCATTATAAATATTTTAAGGATTATTTTAGCGGATCCGAATCTCAATCGGAAAAACTCATATGGGAAAATCTAAATAACTTTCAATTATTCGATCAATGATTTTATAAAGCATATTATAGAGAATATCTATAATTTTAATTTGAGGTATTTTATGGAAAGACTTAAAAACGCTCTTGCGATCTTTAATCTTGACAACAGCCAGGAAACAATAGATAAATTTGAAAAATATATGGATCTTATTCTTGAGTGGAATGAGAAAGTGAATATGACTGCTATAACAGATAGAGATGAATTTATAGTAAAGCATTTTATTGATTCTCTTTGCTGCGCGGGAGATGAAAGGTATAAAAAAGCGGGCAGTGTAATAGACGTGGGGACCGGAGCGGGTTTTCCCGGACTTCCTCTTGCAATAGTTTCTCCAGATAAAGAATTTTTGCTTATGGATTCACTAAATAAGAGAATTAAGATAATAAATGAAATTATAGATACGCTTGGTATTAATAATGTAAAAGCCGTGCATGGCAGAGCGGAGGAGATGGCGAGAAAAAAGGAGTATAGAGAGCAATTTGACGCCTGCGTGTCCAGAGCCGTGTCCAAAATGTCTGTTCTCTCTGAATATTGTCTGCCTTTTATTAAAAAAGAAGGCTGGCTTATAGCTTATAAAGGACCAGATGCGGATAGAGAAGCCGAGGAAGCAAAGCGGGCTTTGTTTCTTCTCGGAGGAAAAATTGCTGAAATATGCGATGCCGGCATGAAAGAATACGGAGTTTCTCATAAGATAATTTATATTAATAAGGAAAAAAATACGCCGAAAGCATATCCGAGAAAAGCAGGAACGCCAATAAAGCAGCCGTTATAATCAAAGTAAATTTATGATAATGATTATATAAGATATAAAATATTTATAAACTATTGTTTTATAAATCAGTTTAACAAAAGCAGCAGATTTTTCGTCCAATCTGCTGCTTTTAAATGTGTAATAAGGATTGTGATATTATTTAATTAAAAATAATTTTAATTTTTCGGATAATTTTCATCGTATACATCTTTTTGAAACTGTACGTACAGCTGAGCCAGAAAAAGAAAAACAAATAATAGTGAAATATACATGCTCGGTGTGTCTGAAAAAATGTATAATCTTGTTATTTGATATATTTTATCTATCATCCTTATATCAAAAATTGTATTTAATAAAGGATAGATCGTCATAATAAAGGATATTATCATCAGTACAAATATAAAATTATTTGCGCGGATGAAATGGTTTTTAGCCATTGCAATGATCTGATAAATATAAATGGCAGATATCATACTGATGCCTGAAGAAAGCATTAATAATGATAGAAATGATGCTGTTAAAGTGCTGTATTCTGCCGAAAATGAATTGTACAATAATCCATGAACCTGCGCAGCCGTTATAATAAAAGCTGTGCATATTATAGAATTTAAAGTTACAAGTTTCATTTTATATCCTTTTCTGATGTTAAGATTTTAATACGTTTAAAAATTATATCCGAATTGACGGTAAAATTTAAACTGCAGCGATTAATTATGCAATTTAAAAATTGCCTGATTACAATATTAATGTGCGATTAACGTAAAGTATGCTTTGTTTCGTTCTGCATGAAATGGCGTTATTTGATTAATTTTATATAACCCCGTTTTATAAAATTATTTTACAAATTACCGCACAAAAATTATGTAGATAAATTTTGCGTCAAAAATATCGTTCATTAACACAAAATTTTTCAGCAGATAAAACACGATAAAAATTAATCGTGATTTCCATATTTATTATTAGTTTGGGAAGCTGATTTGTTGTAAATATGGATATTATCTGCCTGTGCATTATAGCTTTTTTACTAATAGCGTCATTACCGGAATCATAGCAATATTTATATAATATGACTAACTATAATGGGGATACAGTCAGCCGCTTTATAGGTAATACAGATTTTACCGGTTAATAATAACTTTTATTAACAAAGGCTATAAGTGCGTGCCCATTGCTTAAATTGGAGCACTCCGTTAATACTGTAATTTATATTTATATTGCATTGTCGGTTTATTGACTTATATTTATTAAAATCAGTAAAGCATATAGACTAAAATATTATACTCAATATTTTATGAATACTGATGAAATCTGAGTATCTGTATATTATAAATCTTTAGATGATTTTTTTGATTCTAAAGGGTGATGATAACGAGATTTTTACAGTTGATAAATTATAAGCAATATAAACAGAACAATACATTGTAGTTTATAAATAATTTAAACTTGATTGGACGGAAGTTATACGTTCTCCGTCAATATATACAGCAGCGGAAAGCATGGACACAAATAAAGCAACGATTATGCTTATCCTTTTTATAATATTCCTCCTTTCTTTAAATATATTGAGGTTTTTCTCCTCATATTAATAACAATTCAGAATAGAGTTTTATCTCATATTTTCAAATATTTTTTGTTTATTTTCTTTTCAAAATCAAATTTCATAAATATTTATAATATATTTTTAGGATATCAGTTTAATGAATGATTTTGTCATAAAATAGACACATTTATTTTTCTATATATTATATAGATTTTGATATTTTTTTCGCATACTTAAATGGGTTTTTAAGCATTTTCTTTATTATTTTATTAAAATTATTAGAAAATTCTGTAATTACATCATTATTTGCAACAAATCCTTTTAAATAATCACGGTTGTTGGCTTCCATTAAAGCATATTTCAGCATATTGTCAAATTCATCTAAATTCATTTTTACCTTCCTTAAATATATATTATAATTTATAAATTAATTAAGAAAATATTATTTTGATGATATAAGGATGATTTAAAATCAGCATATTATAAGTATAATTTACAGAAATTTATAAAAAACAGTTTAATCCTTTTTATTGATTATACCTTCCTCTTTTAATATATTAATTAATAGATTTCGTCCTCTTTGTATTCTGGTAGAAACAGTAGATACATTCATATTTAAATATTTAGCGATATCTTCGTTTTTCCATTCCATTACAAATTTAAGTTCTAATATCTGTCTGTATTTTAAAGGCAGGGCTCTTATAATTTCGACAAGATATTCAAATTGAGATGTATCTTCGTTATATGTAACAGCTTTATTTTCTAAAAAACTTTCTTCGAGAGGCTCGCAGAAATGTTCTTTTTTATATATGTTATAAGAAACATTTTTTACTGTTGTAATTATATAACCTCCAACAGAATCCTGTGGGATTTTGCTTACCTTGTCAAAATTATTTATTATATTGAGCCATGATTGTTGAACAGCTTCTTCAGCCAATGCGTTTGATTTTAATATATAATTAGCGACAGCTAACATATTTTTGTTATACTTATTATACAAATTTTGAAATTGTTCTTTATCATCAATATTGTTTATTGTTTTAGCGTAGAATGCTATCATTTCATATCTCCGTGTATCTTATAAGATTGATTCTATTAGTAAATCAGTCTTATGTCTATAATATTTTCCATATCGTTATAAATTAATTTCCATCTAAGCGATAATTTTGTAAATATATATCGAAATATGGTGAATGGTTTCATCCCATTATCGGGCATAACTAATGTAATATTCAATTTAGGGAAGGAGGAAGTCAAATGTTTATTAATCGTAAGGGTGATCCGGTTTTGCTTCCGGTAGGATCCATAAAACCGAATCCTAATCAGCCCAGAAAGAAATTTGAAAATGATCAATTAGATGAATTATGTGATTCTATAAGAGAATTCGGGATAATTCAGCCTTTGATCGTTAAAAAGGCTGATAAAGATTCATATTTGCTTATTGCCGGAGAACGGCGTTTGCGGGCTGCGATTAAGATTGGCATGAAGAATGTTCCTGCCATAGTTCGGGATGCTTCGGTGGAAGAAGCGGCTTTAATTGCTATTATTGAAAATGTTCAGCGTTCTGATTTGTCATATATAGAAGAAGCTAATGCTTATAAAAGACTTATGAATGAGTATTCTCTTACTCAGACGGATATTGCCCGAAAGGTAGGAAAACAGCAGTCTACTATATCCAATAAACTGCGTCTTTTAAATTTACCGGAAGATATTCAGCTTATTCTTTCGGAAAACAGGATGTCTGAACGTCATGCCAGAGCTTTGCTCAGAATTGATGATGATGATTTAAGGCGTAAAGTGCTCCAGAGAATCCTTCAGAACAATCTGAACGTAACACAGAGCGAAAAACTTATAAAAGATATTTTACTTAAACGGGAAAAAGAGGTCAACTCTAAAGAAAGGATACGTTATATTAATTATAAATTATATGTAAATACCTTGAGAAAAGCATTTGCGTGTATAAATGATGCCGAAAAAAACGCAAAGTTTTTCCAGGATGAAAAAGATGATTATGTGGAAGTGCGTATAGTGATACCTAAAAACGGAAAAAAACAAGGAAACAAAATAGAAAACATTGCTATTACATAATATTTATATAAAGTGATTTTAATTAAAACGCAGCGTTACTGCCGAAATTGCTGCATAATTTTATTAGATTATAACTTTGTTATATTATTTTTGAAAAATAGAAAAATAATACTTAAAGCTAAAAATTAATTTTGGTCTTCAAGCAAACCTCCTATAAATTAAGGCGGAATACAGTGTTTTTAAGCCTATGTATTCCGCTGTATTTTTTTGAATTTTATCAGATTTTTATTTGTGTAAACTTTTTTATAAAATATGTTTAGCATTTTGTAAGCGGTAAAATCGTGTATCTGTGGATAACCTGCGTAAAATCCTCATAACTTAGTAATACAGCCGTTTTTTGTATGTATAATCTTATTAAGAATCTGTGGATAACTTATGTGGATATAATTTGTGTATAGTGGTAAAAGCAAGTAATTGCAATGATTTTACGGGATTTTTGACATGTGGATAAAGTGTTGAAAAATGTGGATAATATTTATGCATATGTGGATAAACTTGATAGTATGATAGGTTGTCGGTGGATAAGTTTGATTGATGTATATTGTTTGATATGTTATATTAATATATATTGAAATTGATCGGACTTAAAAAGGAGTAATGAAGCGGCAATGGACAGAGAGCAGCTTATGGAATTTATATCTGAAGAGTATAGTGTATATGGCGATTATCCCTGGATGAAATCTCCGAATTATGTTGTATACAGGCATCGAAGCAATCGAAAATGGTTTGCGATTATAATGGATATTTCGGAAAGTAAATTGGGTTTAGAGGGAGAAAGAATAATAGATATACTTAATATTAAGTGTGATCCTTTGCTTGTTAATTCTCTTTTATATGAGAAGGGTTTTTATCCTGCGTATCATATGAATAAGAAGAATTGGATAACGGTTATTTTGGATGGCGTCGTAGATGATGATACGATAAAGTGGCTGATCGATATGAGTTATGAATCGACGCGTAAAAATAAAGTAAAGAAGTGAATATCAATATATTAAAATATATTATATAAATGTATAATGCGGCTCAGTTTTGTAACAAACTGAGCCGATGTCTTGCAGGAATTTTATATAAGTATTTTTATTAATATATCTTAATTAAAATTAATTAAGATACTCTAAGATCTTTTTCCATTGTTCTAAATATGATTCTTTCTTTTGCTGAGCTCTGTTTGCCGGGCTGGTGGAGGGAAGATAGATGCATTCTATTCCTGTTGTTTTGAAGCAGAGTTTATTATAAAGTTCTGTTGATTTTTTTCCTGTTGTAAATATTGCTTTTATATTGCTTGAATCTATAATTTTTTTTATATCATTTGGCTTTGGGTTCCTTATGCTGGAATCTTCAGCTCCTTTTATGTCGCATTCTCCGATGGTATCCCAGATAGCTATTTTGTTTTTCAGTAAAAATTCTGTTTTTGATTTTGCATCTGAAGCTGGAGCGGGTACGTTTAAAATTTTTGCAATAGTATCCCAGAATATGTTTTGAGGATGACCATAGTAAAAACCGTTTAGCCTGGATTTGGGAGAAGGAAAACTTCCTAAAATAAGAATTTTTGAATTTTCATTAAATATAGGATTCCATGGATGAATCACATGTTCTAAAGAATAATGTTTTTCATTCATTTTTGATTTTTTATTAGAATTATTATCTCTCATTTAAACCTCCAAATTGTTAATTCGCTTAAAATGGCTTTCTAATCGTTTTTTTTTAAATTAAGGTACTATTTATTATTAATATTGATTTTCATCGCTGTAAAGTCAAATTTGAGCGTAGAAAATTTTGTTAAATTATTTATATTTTAGCAATAATACTTTATAAACAATTTATTAATTTTGATAAATTTATAATATTTTATAAATAACCGGGTTTGAAAAAATTTTATTGACCTATTTAATTATATTATTTTCTTTTATGTAGAAATGCAAGGTAAAATGATATATAATTATATGCAATGAATTAAGCAGTAAATTTAGAATTTGATCCTATCAGAGGAGTGGAATATTGGGTAAGTCAATAGCAATTTTTAATCAAAAAGGTGGTGTAGGTAAAACCACAACAAATATTAATTTAGCGGCGTGTCTGGCGATCAAAGGCAAAAGAGTTCTCGTACTCGATATCGATCCCCAGGGAAATACTACGAGTGGTCTTGGTATAGCTAAAAAGGGATTAAAAAATACCATGTATGAAGTTCTTATTGTAGATGGTTACGATCCTCACAATGCTATCCGTCAGACTATGGTAAAGGGACTCGATATGGTTCCTGCCAGTGTAGAGCTTGCGGGAGCTGAAGTTGAGATGGTTCAGCTTGAGGGCAGGGATAAGAGATTAAAACGGGCTCTTGATATGATTAAGGATAATTATGATTATTTGTTTATAGATTGTCCGCCTTCTTTGGGTCTGCTGACTATAAATTCTCTGACCGCCGTAGACAGCGTACTAATTCCTATTCAATGCGAGTTTTATGCTCTCGAAGGCGTGAGCCAACTTATGAGCACAATAGATTTAGTAAAAAAGAGTATGAATAAAGAGTTGGAAATTCAGGGAGTTATTCTCAGTATGTTTGATGGAAGAACAAATTTGTCAATTCAGGTAGTTGAAGAAGTAAAAAAATACTTTAAGCAAAAAGTTTATGCTACTGTGATTCCGAGAAATATAAGACTTGCAGAAGCGCCGAGTTACGGTCTTCCTATTATGGAGTACGATCCTAAGTCAAACGGGGCCAGAGCTTATATGGATTTTGCCGAAGAATTTCTTGCGCTTGAAGATGCAAAGAAAAGAGGATAATATCAGATGGCAGTAAGAAAGGCAGGAGGACTTGGCAGGGGTCTTAATGCACTGTTTGAAGATTCGTCAATAAATGAAGAAGTTTCTGTGGAAGTTTCGGACAACGATTCTGACGAGATGTTATCAGACGGTGTAAATTATATTAATATTAATGAGATAAAGCCTAATGCTTCTCAGCCAAGAAAAGATTTTGACGAGGATAAGATCGCGGATTTGGCTGAGTCTATAAGGATGCATGGAGTTATTCAGCCCGTTATAGTTCGTCCGATTGAAACGGGTTTTGAACTTGTAGCGGGTGAGAGAAGATGGAGAGCAGCGCGCAAAGCCGAGCTGAGAATGATTCCATCTATAATTCGCGAGCTTGATGATAGAGAAAACATGCTGCTTGCTATTATAGAAAATATGCAGCGTGAGGATTTGAATCCTATCGAAGAAGCGACCGCTTTTAGCCAGGTAATGGATCAGTATGGTTTAACACAGGATGAAGTTTCAAAAAGTGTTGGTAAGAGCAGACCATACATAACTAATGCTTTAAGACTTCTTAAACTTCCGGAGCTGGTTCGCGAGCTGGTCGTGCAGGGTCGTCTTTCAGGAGGGCATGCGAGAGCTATAGCGGGCGTTGAAGATGAAATGCGTCAGATAGAGTTAGCTCGTCTTGCTTGCGATGGTAAACTTTCTGTAAGAGCTCTTGAGCAGCTTATATCTCAGTCGCCGGAGAAGCAGAAAAAGAAGAAAAATTCGGTTGAAAAGACTCAGGATATTCTGGCTGTAGAAACAGAGTTGAAGGATATACTGGGAACTAAAGTTTCGCTTCCGGCTTCAAAGGATAAAGGTAAAATTGAAATATCTTTTTATTCAAGGGATGAGTTGGAGCGTCTTATAGATATTTTAAAATCTGTAAGGCGTGAGTAAAAATTAAATATTATTATATAAATGGATGTTTCACGTGAAACATCCATTTTGTTTTATTAAGAGCTTTAGAATAGAAACCGATAATAAAAAAGATATACGGAATTTCATAAGTATAAATTCGGAAGAATGAAAGCTGTATGTTATAATTAAATGAATTTGAATTTTGATTTACGGAGGAGCAGCTCAAAAAATTAATAAAATGTTCTGCACAAGAGGCATTTATAGTATTCATAAATATAGAATCATCCGGTAAGACTAAATCGATTTTGTATGCTGCCATAAGAGTGTTATGCAGTGCATATATTTTGGGCTCTTAGATACGGCAAAGTATCAGGAGGGAAGAAATGGGCAAATACGATCAGTTATGGGAATATATAAGAAAAAGCGATATGCAGTTTTTGAAATTAACATTCGATGATATACGAGATATTCAGGAGTAGAAATAGATCATTCTTTTTTGCGATATAAAAAGGAGCTTAACGAATATAGATATTATGTCGGTAAAATATCCATGAAAGAAAAGACGATTATTTTTAATCGTGCTGATTCATAAAATCTGGAGAAGAAAGGCAAATGAAATGTAGTAAGCATATTGTGATATTGAGGAAAATAAACTGTCGTAAAAATATTATTAATGCGATATTCATATGCCTTTTAAAAAATGATTATAAAAGTTGGAGTGGGGGAGGAGTAATTTGCGTTGTTATTTAGTTTTGACAATAGCCTTGCGGCTGCAAATTTTAGCGCAGCTTCCACACCGAATGCATTTTTCCTGATCTATGTATACTGGTAGGCGTCTTATATCGATACAATTATTTGCGCATATATCTGCGCATGTACCGCATCCTATACATTTTTCTGTTACGGCGTATCCGTTTAAAATAGTATTTTTAATCATATTATCTCCATTCGTTTATTGTATGAATTATCTGCTATTTTATAATTATTCGCAGAAGAATTTCATTTAACCGCCATGTTGGTATTTCCATGTTTCACGTGAAACATTTATATATTATGTTAGATTATAGCACACAGACGATAAATTTTAAACATATGATAGATTAGTAGGGAGAATCTCTATAATTTTATTGAGATATTAAATAAGGTATTTAAGAGGTGTGCTATGATTTATTTGGATAATGCGGCTACAACTTTTCCAAAGCCGGCGACAGTTAATGATGCTGTTTTAGATTGTATGAGTAATTGGTGCGCTAATCCCGGAAGGGCAGGGCATAAAAACGCTATGCTTTCCGGTGATTGTGTTTTTTCAACAAGGAAAACCATCAGCAGATTGATAGGAGCAAAACCTATCGAAATAGTTTTTACATGCAACTGTACGGCAGCTTTAAATATGGGAATAAAGGGTTTATTGAAACCGGGCGACCATGTAGTTACCGATATGATGGAGCATAATTCAGTGCTGCGTCCTCTGTATAGTTTAAGATCATCAGGTGTAGAAATATCTGTTGTAGGCTGCGATAGTGAAGGAAATCCTATACCAGGCGCGTTTGAAAGGGCAATTAAAAAAAATACGAAGCTGATAATATGTACGCTGGCTTCCAATGTTACGGGAACAATAATGCCTATACATGAAATTGGGTATATAGCAAAAAAGCACGGGATTATATTTATGGTGGATGCTGCCCAAGGGTTGGGAGCTGTTTCAGTTAATGTGGATGATATGAATATAGATATGCTGGCTTCAAGCGGACATAAATCGCTGCTCGGTCCGCAAGGCACGGGATTTCTTTATGTAAAACAGAATGTGCCTGTTGAACCTTATATTCAGGGCGGCACAGGGACTGATTCCAGAAATGTGAAACAACCTGAGCTTACACCTGAAGGTTTTGAATCAGGCACTTTAAATGTTCCGGGAATAGCGGGTCTTAATGCAGGAATTGAACACATAGCAGAAATAGGGATTGAGAATATTAAAAGCAGTGAAACAGGATTGATAGAATTCTTACAGGATGAGCTCAGCAGGATTGATGGAATTAAAATGTACGGTCCATCCAGCGCTCAGGAGCGGGCGGGAGTGTTAGCATTTAATATTGAGGGTATGGATTGCGAGGCAGCAGCAGAACGGTTAGACAGAGAATACGGTATAGCCGTGAGGGCAGGTTTTCATTGCGCTCCGTTAGCGCATAAGGCAATAGGCACTGAAAAATCAGGCTGCATAAGAATTTCGGTAGGACCTTTTAATACATATGACGATATGGCGGCAGTCGTGAGAGCTGTGAAAAATATGGTATAGAGGATTAATATTATATAAGAGAGTAACGCTTCTTTAAATAAGATGAAAGAAATAACATAAGATGAAATTTATATTTGAAGATATAAGGGCAGAGCCAGAATATTTTATCCGGCTCTGTTTTTCTTGCAGAATATTTTAAAATGGTCAGAGATTAAATGCCAATTCTAAAAAATCTATATTTGTTGTCTAATCAGACCAAAGTTTTAATAGTTTAATTCCCTGGCGCGCGATTTTAAATATCGGACCTTCTAAAGCCTTCGATACATTTTTAAGTTCCTTTCTTATTTCTATATGCTGAGGGCAATGTTCTTCGCATTTTCCGCATCCTATGCATTGAGAGGCGGAACTTAAAGTCTTTCTGAAAATAGTACACTGCATGTATTCTTTTTGCGCTGTTCGTTTGGAATCGGTAAAGATTTCGTTATAGCATCTGAAAGCGAGAGGGATGTCTACATGACGAGGGCAAGGCATACAGTAGGAGCATCCAGTGCATACGACTTTAACTTTTTTATTGATATCATCCTTAATCTTTTCTATAAGAGCAAAATCATTATCTGTAAATTCACCAGCTTTGACTTCGCTTGCTATGCGGGTATTTTCATCTATCATTTCTATAGAATTCATACCGGAAAGTACACAGGTAACTTCGGGCTGATTCCATAACCAGCGAAGCGCCCATTCAGCGGAAGATCTTCCGCGTCCTTCATTAATAAATATTTGTTTTGATGATTCAGGCAGAAGATTTACAAGTTTGCCGCCTCTCAAAGGTTCCATAATAATTACAGGCAGATTTTTTGCCGCTGCGTATTGCAGACCGCGCCTGCCGGCCTGGCTGTGTTCATCCATATAATTATACTGGATCATGCAGAAATCCCAATTATACGCGTCGACTAACGGTATAAAATTTTCTGTATTTCCATGATAGGAAAATCCAATATTACGTATAAGTCCTGCAGATTTTTTCTGTTCTAACCATTCGATAATACCGAGGTTGACTAAATTTTCCCAGCGTTTTACATCATTAATCATATGCATAAGGTAGTAATCTATATAGTCGGTTTTTAGCCGTCTGAGCTGCTCGTTAAAATATTTATCGAAAGCGGCGGCAGAGCGGATATAATATTGAGGAAGTTTGGTAGCGATGTTTATCTTATTTCTGCAATTATTTCTTGAAAAAATTTCGCCGAGTACGGCTTCACTGTCGGGATATATATACGCCGTATCGAAATAGTTTACGCCTTTTTCAATCGCATGGATAATTTCTTTTTCTGCTTTATCTATATCTATTTTAGTTCCGCGTTTAGTAAAACGCATGCAGCCGTATCCAAGCAGTGAGATAGGTTCGTTATTTTTATTGTTTCTGTATTGCATATTATTCACCTGAAATATAAGTTTGATGTTTATCTAAAGCCGATTGTTTCTCGTGAAACAGTCAGGTAAGGATATGTTTTAATTTAATGATGTTATATGTATAAATAGCTCTTATTTATATAAGAAGTTTTATTAAAATCTATTTTATATTAATATTGATGAACAAGCAAATGTATTAAAAAATATACTGGATGATAACAGACAGAGTATAAAAGTTTGTTGGAATTAGTTTGATGCATATTAAAAACTTGCAGGGCTATATGCATAGATGGAGTTTATGAATTTATGAATATGAGAGTTTATCTAAATGATTAAAAAGCTATTATGCAGATTTATATATTTTCATATAAAAAATGCATAATTATAAGTATATAATTAAAGTGGATATAATTTATTAGTCTGCAGGAAGGCAAATATAGCGGGATTCATATTTTAGTATTATTAAATGTAAATTAATAATATAATTCAGGTAAAATATTTGAAAGTCAATATTAAGTTAAAAAATAAAACAGATCAAAATAATAGAAGTATATAGCTTAAGAATATTGATTACATTATCACAAGAAAGATTAAGAAACAATGAAGTTTTAGAATTAAAATTATCCTAAATGGAAAGGATATTAATATAATCGGTATCATAAAAGCATCCAGAGTTTAAACGCAGATATGACTATTTATCATCTACCGATGATTACAGGGAAGCGTCTGTTTTGATTTTTATTTGCCTGCAAGGAATACTTTATTTTAAAACAACCAGTTTTTCGTCTATCTGGCTTATTTGTAAATATATATTAAAGCTGCCGTAACATTGCCGTAATAATATTGTAACATCATCAATGTATACTGAATAAAGTAGCATGGAGATTAATATAAGCAGATTTACTTCAATTATAGGGAATTGGGATAAATAATGTGTTTTGCGCAGCTTATCTTATTCAGGAAGGAGACGCAATTGTGAAAAAGAGGAAGCTTTTTATTATCTTAGCGGTAGTAATGTGCTTGCTTGTAAATGCGGTGCCAACGTTTGCAGCGTCAGGTTTAGGGGATGATCCTAATGTAATCGTCATAAGTCCGACCAAGGATGCGGTTATGAAGTCCGGTAAGGTCTTAGTATCGGTAAAGATGACAGCACCCAAAACGATTAAGATGTCGTTTTACGAAGTAAAAAGTTCTTCTGCAAAGTCTTTGATAAAATCAGAAACTTATTCGTCAAATAAGAACTTGAGTTATTATACAAGACAGCTTACAGGTTTAGATCCCGGAGTATATTGTGTAAACATTTCAACCATGAATTCGGGAAAGGCGATTTACGCAAGCGAGATCTACATAAAAGTAGCAAAGAAAACATCTAATACAGTAAAAGTTGATGTATTTAATTCACAGAACACATCTACGTCATTCTGGTCATCGCTTCTTAAAAAACTGCTGGACTAAGAGAAACGTCTTGAGGGTACGGTAACGAACCGTGCCCTCAAGCAGCTTTATCGGGAAACATGAGGATAACTGCGAGATGAAAGATAGAAAATTAATTGTTGAACGCATAAAAAATATATTGATAGTAGTATTGTTTTTAGCTGCAATACTGCTATTGTCTTTTTTTGGCGGCAACTTTTCTATAGATGATTTAAAAAATATTAATATAGATTTGATTTCCGATGAAGATGATCGTTATCAGCCGGTAGTGGAGTCGTTTATAAATCCCGATAATATTACGGTTTATTTCGGTTCAGATATGTATACCGTACTCAGTTCCGAATATGATATAGATCCTGAGTTAGCTCTTCATAACGTTCAGGAAACAGAGTTAAACAATGATTCTGAGGAGATATTTAAGAATGCTCAGGAAGAAAAATCTGCAGAAGCGTTTAAGCAGATCGTTGCAGAGGAAGAAAACGGCAGTAGTTCAGATGATTTGGATGCTGACGAGCCGGCGGGAAACGCCGACGCTGAGAACCAGAACAAAGGCGGTAAAAGTACTCTTTATGAGTCTTTGATTACAGGCATGGAGATTTATTTATCGAGCAGCGATGTAAGAACGGAAAGAATAGAGAAAATACAGTATGATGAGGTAATGTCTTACGCGTCAATATCTGCGACGTTTAAATACGATATTCCGTTTAAGGAGTTTTTGGAGAAAAACAGACTTACTGTGCCGTCTGATTCTGAGATGGTATCATGCCTTACGAGTATCGGGTTTTCTACTGCGAGCAGCGAGAATCTTTTTATATACGATGGTTCTGTCGACGAATATTATAGATTCGTAACGGAAAGCCAGGAAAAATCAGATTATATGACGGATGCATTAATGTCTGTAATCAATTCTATCGAGCAGTCGGGTTGTATGACTTATTACAGTATAGAAAATCTGGCGGGCGTTAAGAATGAAACTCTTATTCCGCTTTATATGGAGTCTGATCTTAAAAGTATAAAATGTGAGAAAGAATTTTCTATCAATAATGCTAATGCTGTCAGGAAAATTGAACAGGCATTTTTCAGTTCAGGTCTTGATTTCGTGAGGAAGATTACGCAGAATAAGGGTTCCTTGCTGTATATGTACGGATATAGTCAGAAGGTTTTATTTATTAATGAAGATGGAAGTATTAATTATACTGAAGAGCTTGATCCTGCTCAATACAGCGAAACAGGGTTTTACGACGCGCTGCTTGTTACTACGGAATACGTGAAAAATCACGGCGGATGGGCGGATCTGTATAAAAACGGTATGTCGCCTTGTCTTACGGAAGTTAAACGCATAGCTCAGCAAGGAAAATATACAGGATACAGTTTTAAATTTGGTCTTATGTTAAACGGCACGCAAGTGGAATACAGCGGAGGCAGTATGCTGAGCGTGGAGGTATACGGAAGCCAGGTTACCAGATACGATAGAGATATTATTATCATTTCTGAGGAAAACAGCGATGAAATCGAAAGCTGGATGGCGGAGAACGCTATAAACGTAATTACAGATGAATATGTAAATATATGCAGTATTCTGGAAGCCTATTCTCAGGCTAAGGGCGACAGCGAGGCGCAGGAGGCTTACTCATCTGAAAAAAAGTTTGAGGAAATGATGAAACGCGTAAATAGTATTAAATTTTGCTTTATGAGGGATTCATCCAGACATGCAAACGAAATAATGCCTGTGTGGTATATGGCTGTGGATGGCTGCAGATTCTGGTTTGATCCTGTTTCAGGCGCGATGCTCGGTTATTCGCTGAAAGATTATGAGCAGGCTGCCGGGGAGGTAAGTTGATGAACTGGAGCAAAGCAAAAAATATTATTATTATAGTTTTGATATTTACAAATATTTTTATTATAAGCATGACTTTTTTAAGATATAAAAATGTGAAGAATGATGATACAGATATTTATCAATATACAAATGATATTCTTGAAGAAAATAATATTTATCTCGAATGCGAGCTGCCGGATCCGATAGGCAAGATGCACGCGCTTACTGTAAGCTATGGGAAATATGATTCAAATATGACGGCAAACATTATGAAAAATATGCCTAAACTTTCAAATGAACAGCAAACCGAAACAGGATATGCGGAAGCGGCGGATAAATATATAGAAAAATGCAATTATATGAATGATAATGTAAAGATATCATCTGTTGAAATATCAGAAAACAGAGCTGTAGTTACTTATAAGAATTATTATAAAGAAATTCCTTTAGAAGAATGTTATATGAAAGTCATTTTTGAAAACGGCGGGATAACGGATTTTGACCGTAAGTGGATGAAACCGGAAAGCGAAGGCGCAACAAGGATAGATATTATGCCTCCTGTATCTGCGCTGCTGAATTTTATGACAGAAATCAAGGAAGAATACAATGAGGAAAATAAGATAAATATAAACGATATGTATATTACTTATTGGATAGATTCCTATAATGTTAATGATGATATCTTGTACGATACGGCTTTGCCTGCGTGGTGTATACGATATAACGGCAATAGTATCAAATATATTTCTGCAATTGTGCAGTAATTAATCACATTTGCGTCATGCAATCTTCACATTAAAGCTGTATAAATATAGACATAGAAGTGATTAACTTCAGACAGGAGCTGTCATGGAACTTAGTTTTTGTTCATTTGCCAGCGGTAGCAGCGGAAACTGCTGCCTTATAAAAAGCACAGAAGGAGCTATACTCATAGATGCAGGCATAAGTACAAAAAAAATTCATAAATCAATGAATGATATAGGAGTAGATAGAAGCGAGATAAAAGGCGTATTTATAACCCACGAGCATACAGATCATATTAAAGGGATAAATGTTTTAACGAAGCAGAATCCGGGCTGGCAGGTATTTGCCAGCCGTGGAACGGGAGCGTGTATACGCGGGAGGATGCATAATGAAGAAAGGCTTTCTTGTTTTGATGCGGGTGATACCATATATATAGGAAACATGAGAATAACTTCTGTAAAAACATCTCACGACGCAGCCGATCCTGTTTGCTATTCGGTAAAATGCGGTAATTCAAAGATATTTATTCTTACCGACACAGGTTTTATCTCCCAGGAAGCGTTTTTGCATATGCAGTCGTCGGATCTTATAGTGCTTGAAGCAAATCATGAGGTGAATATGCTTAAAGCCGGACCGTATCCTTATAGTTTAAAGCAAAGGATACTGGGCGACAGGGGACATCTTTCAAATGAGGATGCCGGAAGCTGTCTTGCAGAGGTAATGCGTTCAGACGGAAGATTCCGGAAAGTATTTTTAGCTCATTTAAGCAGTGAGAATAATTTTCCGAGGCTGGCTGCGCAGACAGTAATAAATATACTCGAAGAAAATAAGTTTTACATAGGCAAGCATCTCAGTCTGGAAGTAATGCGAAGGGATGAAATCAGCTGCGTGGCGGAAGTTTAAGATACAGGCAGTCTGATAAATTATTAAAAGATGATTTCGCAGTAAAAATTAATAAAAAATGAACCGCGGATTTTCAGGAGGTTTAAGTTATGAGAGAATTTGACGGGTATAATGAGAATACAGCAGATAATGATGAAATGCAGAGAGCTGCTCTTAATAGAGAAAACGAGCAAAACAATGCATATCAAAGTACAGAAAATATTAATGTAAGCCATGAAACAGGCAGCGCTGATAATGGAAATATTAATATTGAAGGTTATGAGAATACTCGCGGCAATAACGCTGAAAACAGGATTAGTGATAATAATATCGGAATCGGACAGAATGCAGTTGCAAGCAGTGCAGGGGATTCCGGCGGGGTGACTCTTAATAAATCAGAAAACAGAGAATATAATAATCAGGAGGATATTTCGGATATCAGCAAAGAAGCCGAGGTTGATTACAGCATAGCTGCGGGTAAGTATGAAGTAATAGGCAGAACGAATGCTTATAATACGGTCGGAATAAATTACAGTTCAGGCGTCAGAAGCAGAGATTCAGGCGATCATAACCAAAATAATATGTATGGTCAAACTAATAATTCGTATAATAGTCAATCTGACGCTGAATTTAATAATGCAGACCGGAGCCAGTATTTTAATACTGATTCTGCCGGTTCAGGTTATGCTAATATTTATGAAAATCAGTATAGTAACCTGAAAGATAATTTTGAACCTTCCGAAAAGAAAAAAATGTCGGGAAGCGCGAAGCGAGTTATAGCTGGTGTTCTTATCGTATGCGTATGCGTACTGTCAGGCTTTGGAGGCGGAGCTCTTGCAGTAACTATGCTGGGAAATTCCGGTGGCAGTGCAAAGAATATTAAGATAGATTCAAATGTAGATAGTCTTGACGCAGCGTCAGCTATTGCCGAAAAGGTAATGCCGTCGGTAGTGGGAATAAGCACTGAATCTCAGGTAACTGAGCAGACGATGTTTGGTATTAGGCAGGGAATAGCGCAGGGCGTAGGCACAGGAATCATAGTTTCCGAAGACGGATATATTCTCACAAACTCTCATGTGGTAGACGGCGGCGAGTCTTCTTCTATCACCGTAGATCTTTACGATGGCAAAGAATATAGCGGTACTGTACTCTGGAGCGATTCCGCAATAGATCTTGCGATAGTTAAGATAGACGCTAATGGTCTTACGGCTGCTGAGATGGGCGATTCCGACGACGTTAAGATAGGTGATTACGCAGTAGCTATAGGAAATCCTCTGGGACTTAATTTTGAAAGAAGCACGACGCAGGGAATTATAAGCGGTCTTGACAGAACCATCACCACGACGGACGGCAGCAGTACTTCACAAATGGAAGGTCTTATTCAGACGGATGCTTCTATAAATTCAGGAAACAGCGGTGGCCCTCTTATAAACAGCAAAGGTCAGGTCATAGGAATTAATACGGCTAAAGCAAGTTCTGCCGAAGGTCTGGGATTCGCTATTCCTATTAGTACCGCTATTCCCGTTATAGATGAATTAAAAGAAAGCGGAACTTACGAAAAGGCGTATATGGGTATCGAAGGTATGAATATGGTGTACGCTAAGCAGCTTTATGAGATAGATTCTGATATCGAAGAAGGCATATTTGTGAAGCAGATCTATACAAATTCTCCGGCGGCTGAGTCAGGTCTGCAGGAGGGCGATATTATTACAGCCGTTGACGGAGATAAGATCAGCACTATGAAATCTTTGCAGACAAAGCTGTTTAAGTACAGACCGGGAGATACGATAACTTTAACTATTGAAAGAAATAGAACGGAACAGAAAATAGAACTGACTCTTGCCGCTTCGTCGGAATCGAGCGCTAATATCAGACAATCTGGTAATAATAATCAAAACAACGTAAACCCTTACAGTAATCAAAATCCATACGGAGGACTTTTCGGTAATTAATGAATATTGATATAGTATGCGTAGGCAAACTGAAAGAAAAATATTGGTCAGACGCTTTGTCAGAATACAGCAAGAGGCTTGGGCGATATTGCAATCTGGCAATCACGGAGCTTAAGGAAGCGAGGCTTCCTGATAACGCTTCGGCAGCGGATGAGGAAAACGTTAAAATAAACGAAGGTAAAAGTATTTTGAAATCTGTTTCCGATGATACTTATGTAATAGCGCTTGATATCGCAGGTAAGCAGCAGAGTTCCGAACAGCTTGCGGCGAGGATAGAAAAGTTGGCGGTGGATGGAAAAAGCAGAGTATCTTTTGTTATAGGCGGTTCCCTGGGCTTGTCGCCGGAAGTATTGCAGAGGGCTGATTACAGATTGTCGTTTTCACCGATGACATTCCCTCATCAGATGATGCGGGTTATACTGTTAGAGCAGATATACAGGAGTTTTAAGATAATTAAAAACGAAGCGTATCATAAGTAAACGATATGGAGTGAATTAATTATATTTAAAGACATCCGCATTTACAGGATATAATTGATTTTATAACTGTTTTAATAAGATAAAACAGTAAATATGTTTATTAAAAAACATCCGACCGAATAAATTGAAATTACATTAAAAGTGATTTCACAAAATTTCGGTCGGTTTTTATTATTCAGGAAATATAATTACAATATTTTTGAATCAAACTATTTATTGCTTAAAGAAATGAGGTAAGTATATTAATATAATGATGGAAATATATTTATTATGATATGTAAAAATTAGATTTTATTAATTAAATATAAATTAGAATTAATAGACATGTGGATTTTAAACGCATTATTATAACGGATATTTTATTAGAAATTTACACAAATAAAAGAATTTGTAGTATAATCCGATTAGATATTATTTATCAGGGTAAAATGAATATTATATATAAATCGCAGAGGAGAATATAAGATGAATTTAGAAGATATGCCTTTTGATTTCAACAGCTTAAATATAAGAAAAAGCGTATACGATATGCAGGTACTGACGCTCGATGACGAATATCCGGGAGAGCTGCCGGAAGAACTTAAACCGTTTCATTATTATTTTGCACGGGAAGGTCATGTAATAATGATAATTCCTCGTAATTATTTAGATTTGGCGCTTGAAACAGGGGAACTTGACGATTATGAAATCCAGATTCCTGTCAAATATGTAATAGAGAAAGGTTACAGTTTTGTAGAAGGTCATTATAATTATATAGTAGGAAATTTTGATTATGATGACGAACTGCAAAAGGTGGATGTTCCTGTCGAATATTACGAACATTAAGTATTCGGATTATTATTTATTAATCTGAATATATTGTTATTATGTTATCAAATAGGAAATGTATGACGTTTTCTATTGATTTTTAAAGCCGCAGATAAAGTATTCTTTTTTTCGTAATAACAGTTTTCTGTTTAAAACTTTCTGAGAAATAAGAAAACGGCAAATATTTATCTGCCGGCTTTATTTTTGACAAAATTTAATATGAATGATGATTAACAATACTTTATTAATTTGAAGGGAATTAGATGTTTTAATAAAGAATATAAATGTATAATTAATGAAATACAATAGTGTTTAAATACAGCTTTGGATAAAAATTGTATTTAAACACTATTAATATTATTTGTTTAATCGAATTTATTTACGGCTTTTACATACTGACCTAAAATGCCGATATTGACAAAATAGTAGGAAAATTTGTTTTTTTTCTTTATCTGAACAAGCTGAGCCTGCTGCAATTTTTTTATATGCTGAGAAATGGTCGCCTGAGAGTAGTCGAAATCAGCAACTATATCTTTATTGCATACAAGCTGCCTTTCGGTATTGCATTTCATTATGTATCTGAAAATTTTTATGCGTACCGGATGGGCAAGCGCATCTGAAACATTCGCAATCAGAAGGATTTCTTCTTCCTGTAACTCATCGCTTTCTTTTCTTATTCTCATATTTATACCTCTCTTTGGTATATTGAAATTATTGCAATTATAACGCTATTGTAACATTAATTAATCATAGTAGCAATGGTTATAGTTTTGCAGAGGGATAAATTACGTATCTTTTGTAGATTTTTACATAGAATATCGTGGTTTGTGTAATATTAAGGAAAATTAGATTGATATTTATAAATCGGCGATGAGCTTATTTAATAAGATTGAAATACATGAAATTTTTTTGTTTAAAACATAGTCTGTATTGAGCAAAACAGCAAATACTGTTAATATAGTGAAAAACGTTAAAAGAAATGGTGTGATATAATTTGGATAAAAAAGCGCGTTTGTTAGATATATTTTTAAAAACTTTAAAATTAAGCTCCCTTACATTTGGAGGCGGGTTTGTGATAGTAAGCCTTATGCAGAAAGAATTTGTAGAAAAATTAGGCTGGCTTAAAAATGAGGAAATGCAGGATATTACAATAATAGCTCAGTCTGCGCCGGGACCGATTGCTGTAAATACAGCAATAATGTTGGGTTACAGGTTAAGAGGTATAAAAGGAATATGTATGTCTGTTTTAGGAATGATACTGCCGCCGTTGGTGATATTGAGCGTTATTTCGGTATTTTATACTCAGTTTAAAGAGTTTGCGCTGATAGCAGCAGTTTTGCAGGGAATGAGAGCAGGAGTGGCGGCTATTGTCATAGACGTAGCTCTGTCGATAGTCATGCCGGTTATTATGGATAAAAAGCCGTTTTATATATTAATAATGGTATGTTCGTTTGTCGCGGCTTGTATTTTAAAGGTTAATATAATCATTGTACTTATAGTATGTTTGGTTATAGGATTGATTAAGTCAGCGTTTAATCTGATAAAAGCGTAAATTTTCATAGTTTTTCAGAAAATAGAGAGAATTTTACAGCGGGCATGTAGTTATTGTTATAATTGGGAGCATTATATGATTTATATAGAGTTGTTTTTGCGGTTTTGTTTGGTAAGCCTGTGCAGTATAGGCGGCGGATACAGCGCGATACCTATTATTCAGAGTCAGATAGTTAATAATACCGACTGGATAAGCGCCACGCAGTTTGCAGATATAGTTACTATTTCGGAAATGACGCCAGGACCGGTTTTTCTTAATGCAGCTACGTTTACAGGGCAGCAGATAGCAGGGCTTCCGGGAGCAGTAGCTGCTACTCTTGGAAGCGTTACTCCATCCATTATAATAGTGACAGCTGTTTCCGTATGGTATTTTAAACATAAAAATTCCAGCATAATCCAGGATACTATGTCTGCCGTGCGGCCTGCAATAGGCGCTCTTATACTGACTGCTGGCATCAGTCTTTTAATGACTGCAGTAGTTTCCGAAAGCTGGGTCAGCAGGATTGCTGGTTTGCCCGTGGACATATGGGCGTGCGTATGGGCTGTTGTATGTTTTTGCCTTTTAAGATTTTTGAAAAAATCGCCGATAACTATAATCGGTCTGTCCGCCCTGGCAGGGCTTATTGTGTATGGGATAGCGCCTCAGATGTTTGTAGATTAGTATTGAATATATATTTTTAGCTTTTCTGATATTGGTATGAGAAAAAGATGGGTTTGCGTATGATTTCGTCAAAGTTCTCTTTATTAAATATACATTATTGATTAATGAATTAATAATATGGATTCTGAGAATTAATATAAAAATAAGTAATTTATTACAAATAAAGAAATTTGTATATAAACCTCTGAAAAGGAAAAAATAAAATGTATTTAGAACATAAAAATAACAACGATTTTTATTCCATGGGAGGAAATTAGTTATGGTATATGATGATAAAGCCGCTAAGCATATTATTCAGGAAGAATATTTTGAAATATTTGTTTATCAAATGCGTGAAGATGAACGCAGCGAGGGAACTATTGAGAATTATATTAGACACGTAAGATTATTTGCTGAATGGTTAGACGGTAATTCGGTAACAAAATATAATGTTAATGAATGGAAAATGTATTTGATATCAAATGGTTATGTGTCAAGTACGATAAATGCTATGTTGTGTTCTTTAAATGCTTTTTTACGTGTAATGGGTTGGGAGGATTGCAGGGTAAAATTATTAAAGATACAGCGCAGATTGTTCAGAGAACCTGAAAAGGAACTTACGCGTGAAGAGTATGAAATTTTGTTAAAAACCGCGATCAAAACTAATCAAAAACGTTTGGCAATGCTTATTGAAACTATTTGCGCCACGGGAATCAGAGTAAGCGAAGTAAAGTATATTACTGTGGAAGCATTACAGAAAGGCAGAGCGAAAATTGCGTTGAAAGGTAAAATTCGTGATATATTATTTCCCAAAAAATTATGGAACAAACTTAGTAAATATATTAAATCTGAAAAAATTACTTTCGGAGAAATTTTCATTACTGAAAATGGTAAAAGTATCTCGAGAAAACAAATCTGGGCGGAGATGAAAGAGCTGGCAAAATTGGCAGGAGTAGCAGCAAGTAAGGTATTTCCGCATAATTTAAGACATTTATTCGCCAGGGTTTTTTATAAGAATAATAAGGATGTCGCTAAACTTGCCGATGTATTAGGGCATTCAAGCATAGAAACTACACGTATTTATTTGATATCAACAGGTGAGGAACATGTAAAAGAGATGGAAAGACTGGGATTGATTATTTAGAACAAAATCCGTATTTTGTCTTATTAATATTTTAATATTATGAGCAAATCCATTATTACATAAAAAATAATAACATACATATTGTTAAATAACCCGTTGTGCTATTTAATTTTGATGAAATAGCAAAAAAACTTCAACAAAATGTGCTATTCTAAAATAAAAAATCCCAAATCATAAAGAAGGCACTGTTATGTTGAAGTTT
>JAAVYD010000059.1 GCA_022790955.1 Bacillota bacterium | reverse complement strand
TCTGGCTACCTGGCCTATTCAAACGCTGCTTTTAGACAGATTCGGCATCGGCTATCTGCAGACTGTCGTATTTATTCTCGTTATAGCTGCTCTCGTACAGTTAGTAGAATTAATACTGAAAAAATACATGCCGCCTCTTTATAAATCTCTGGGCGTATATCTGCCTCTTATAACGACAAACTGCGCGGTGCTGGGCGTTACCGTTAATAATATAGACAGCGAATTCACTTTCGGTCAGTCTATATGCAACTCCCTGGGCGCAGGCATAGGTTTCCTTATAGCTATGGTTCTTTTTGCCGGAGTAAGAGTCAAGATGGAAAAATCAGATATCCCTGAGGTTTTTAAAGGTATTCCTATTACTCTTATAGCTGCCTCGATTCTGTCCGTATCCTTTATGGGATTCAGCGGAGTTGTCGAAGGAATCTTTGGTTAGGAGGTTATGCAGATGAGTATATATTTAATTCCGATTGTTCTCGTATGCGCGATAGGCATTGTAGCAGGCGTTATGCTTACAGTTGCCGCTAAGATAATGTATGTTCCCGTTGACGAAAGAGTCGATGCGTGTCTTAACGCCCTTCCGGGCGCGAACTGCGGCGGCTGCGGCTTTGCCGGCTGTTCAGACTACGCGGGAGCCGTTGTGGACGGCGCGGAGCTTACTCTGTGTCCGGTGGGCGGAGCCGATGTTGCTGCCAAACTGGGCAGTATTATGGGAATCGAAGTTGCCGGCGGCGACGGTCAGTACGCTGTGGTAAGATGCGGAGGATACGATAATAAGACCAGCAAGATTTTAGAATATAAAGGCGTGCCTACATGCGCTGCAAGCAAATCCCTTTACGGCGGCGCGGGCGCCTGCAAACACGGCTGCCTGGGCTTCGGCGACTGTGTCAGCGCCTGCAATTTCAACGCCATAGGCGTGGTAAACGGAGTCGCATGGGTAGACAGAGAGAACTGCGTGGGCTGCGGAGCCTGCGCGAAAGCATGTCCTAATGATATAATCGCGATGGTTCCTAAAAAGAATATCGTTTATGTTGCATGCAGTTCTTTGGAAAAGGGCGCTGCCACCAGAAAAGAATGCCAGGCTGGCTGCATAGGCTGCAAGAAGTGCGAAAAAGCGTGCAAATTTGAAGCGATACAGGTTGTTGATAATCATGCTGTTATAGACGCTGAAAAGTGCAAAAACTGCGGACTTTGCGCAAAGGAATGCCCTACTGGCGCTATCTTAAAGCTGCCTAAGCCTAAAAAGGCTGCTCCTGCAAAAACCGAAGAAAAATCATCTCCGGCTGCAGTTTGATAATGACATAATAAACCGTTTATTAATTTAAAATAATCAAAAGAAAACTCAGAGTCGGATTCTTTTACGGATAACGATTCTGAGTTTTTATTTTCTCTGCTGTATTTATTATCTATTAATAATATTAATCCTGCAATTCCTTCACCTGCTCTTCAGATAATCCCGTTCCCTGAACTATCATATCCACACTCAATCCCATTTTTATAAGATTCTTCGCTATTTCGATCTTTTTACGCTTCTCTCCGATCTCAAGACCTCTTTCCGTCGCTTCCTTCATCATCTGGTTATGATCTCTTCTCGCCTTTTCCCTCGCTTCGTATACCTGACGCTTCTGCTCATCCTGGCTTATGATCTTAAGCTGGTCATACGCGCTGTTTATATACGCATTCTTTTCCGATAACATATCGAATTCCTCCTTTCGTTCAGCATTTATGAACTTCGCCCACAGCAAAATATCGTCGCTTTCCTCTTTCGCTTCCTTCGGCAATTTCGGCAATTCTATCACATGAAATTCCATTTTATCCGTATACAAAATACTTCGAGCATCTTCCCGTATATGAAAAACAGAATAAAACTCAGGTTCATCTTTAAAAAGATTAAAATCCAAAATGTTTATGCTGATGCACTTTTTAAAAACATCATAATCCTCTCCTTCCGAAATCTGCTCCGTATACATTTTCGCCAGATAAAACAACGCTCTCTCCGGCCATACTTTCACTTCCGAAATCTGTATCTCTATATCTATCTCCGTATCGTCGTTTAAAGACAGCCTGACGTCGAGTATTCCCTGTTTATCATCTTCATGCACCTTCCTCAGTTCCGTATTCATAATTCGAGTCTTTCTTATATCCCGCGGCGCTATTTTAAGCACAGCAGATATAAAGCCGATACGCGCGTTTTCATTCATCATGATCTCTTTAAACGCAAAATCGTTCTTTGGCCTCATTAAAAATTCTGACATAGTTTCCCTTTCTGTTTTCAATTCCTATAACAAGCTCAATACTTATTATACAATATTTTCCATCTATTATCAATCTTTAATGAGCTATTTTAACTTTATAAAAAATTTAAATCAATTTAATATTTGTGTACCGGATTCACCAAAACCTACCGAGCAAACTTCTATATTTATAAATACATTTTCTAAAATCATACCATTATAAATAATTACTTTTTTCAATAAACACTGCTTTTATCTTCACTCCAAAACTCACCATTTCTCAGAAATTTACGCTATCACGTACACGTTAAAATCCTCAAGATCTATCTCTTTCGCAGCCTCCAAAGCCTCGGAAAAAGAACCGTATCTTTTTTCGCAGATTTCCATTGTTTTATGTATTTTATCTAATTTCTCAGCATCAGCCTTTGGCAGCTTTCCGTCAGAATATTTTTCTTCGGCTCTTTTAATTATTTCTTCCTTCTTAGCTTCCGCCGAATCTCCGTCCGGAACTTCCGCAGATACTACTTTCCATTTGCTGTTTTCCCATGCCATATCAGCCGCTATATCTGACTTGCTGTACGCACAATTTACAGCATATAAACCATTTTCCTCCTGAATGCTTACGCTCCAGCCTATTATATCAGCGTGAATCTCTGCTTCTTTCCTTGAAGGCTTATAATAAGCTGACCTGATGTTTAAAGTTTCGGCTCCCGATTTTACGATATAATTCATTTTTATTTTATATACTCTTGTAAGAAAATCTTCGTTAAGCCATTTATAGTAATCCTTCGCTTTAAATTCATCAGCATAACAACTATCAACCTTTTCATTAAAAGTATTTATGTCCGCCTGCAATTCGGATTCAGGCAAATTATCCGTAAGCCCGTTATCAGAAACAAACCGTCCCATATCTGCGATTACCTGCTGGGATATATTTAATGAATCGCTCATCAGGTTTTTCTGCTCGTTTCCGGGAATAAACCAAACTGCGCACCCTGCCAGTATTAATAGTGTTAATATTAATACTATTAACTTGGAATTCTTTTTAACATTCATCACTTCACCGTCTTTATAACAAATTATTATAGCTGTTACTTACCCTATATTATATCAAAATAAAGTTATATGTTTAATATTAATTCTATTTTTATAAAATCTTTAAAACCTTAATATTCAGATCCCTCCGAGCAACAATCAGCCCTTTCAGATATATTAATATCTTTAACGCGTTTTATAAAAAATAAAGCCCGCCTTCCCGCGGTCATCGGGATGACGGACTTTATAAACATTTATATGCTCAAATCTATTTCTTCTTCCTCGTTCAGCAGCATGATCTCCGACAAAAGTTCCTGCTGACGCTCATAAACCAGCAGTTCTTTATTATGCTCAAAATATTTTTCGCAGCCGTATCTGCTGATAAACTTAGCTGAATAGTAATTTACGGTCAGCTCCGTAACTACAACGAGCATTTCCTGCTCGCTTCCGAATACATCTTCTATAAACAGGAAGATATTTTCCAGCGCAGACTGGGTATCAGCCATATGCTGTTTCATATCCGCTACGCTTCCGCCGAAAGTTTCCTTTATATAAGCGAAGCCTTCGTGCAGATCCGTTACGCCCTCCTGATGCAGATGCTGCTTGTACGCCTCGATTTCGATTATCACACGGCGCAGTATTTTCTCTCTTTCCTTAGAAAGAACGGTCGTACGCTTCTCCTCCTGATATTTTGATGTTCTGGAAACTATATACTTTCCGAGGATGGAATCTATGGATTCCGCAGCCACGTCGCATACCTGTTTTAATTCCAGCAGCAGTTTGTGAAGCTCTGTAATATAATCTTCTGTTTCTATATCTTCCTTCACACGATCTGTAATGGAATCCAAAATCAAACCTATAAGCGTCAGCCTTTCGTCGAACTTGGCGTTTTCGGCGCGCTCTTTTATTTCTTCGGAATATGTGCCTTCCAGAATAGTCTGTATCTGATAATCAGACTTATATTTATTATAAAGATCATAATATATAGCGAAATCCTTAGCTACTCTGCCGTGCTGAACATACTGGCTTATGAGCCTTTCATCAACAGTATAACCCTGCTTCTCGTACAGCTTTATCATCGTGGAGAGATCCTCCCAGCCTCTTGCCGTTACGAATTCTATGCCGTCTATCGTTGTTTCTATGCGGTAAAAATCGTTCTTCTTAATATCCAGATACGTGGTCACAGCGGCGTGGATACGGCGGTTGTAAGCGTATTCTTTCCATACATCGTAATCAGGCTCTACAACTATTTTCTTAACTCTGTCGAGCGTTACTATATCGAATTCCCGCACAGACTTGTTGTGCTCCGGCGGATTTCCCGCCGTCGCTATTATCCAGCCTTCCGGTACTTCGTGCTTTCCGAAAGTCTTATACTGCAGAAACTGAAGCATTGCAGGCGCGAGGGTTTCGGATACGCAGTTTATTTCGTCTAAAAACAAAATACCTTCCTCAAGCCCGGATTCCTCTATACTCTCATATACAGACGCTATGATTTCGCTCATAGTATACTCGGATACAGCGTACTCTTCGCCTTTATACATTCTGGTTTCAATCTTAGGCAGACCTATGGCGCTCTGCCGCGTGTGGTGAGTCATAGAATATGATACGAGCCCAATACCGAGTTCCTCGGATATCTGCTCCATTATCGCCGTTTTCCCTATTCCCGGATCGCCTATAAGCAGCACCGGTCTTTGCCTTACTCTGCTGATAACATAATCCCCGAATTCATCCTTTTCAAGATAAGACGTAATTGCGCGCTGGATCTCTTCCTTTGCTTCTTTTATGTTCATATAAGAACCTCCTCTGTGATATCGTTCGTTTCAAGGACTAATTTCATAGCCCAGCTCGGAACCTCGTACTCAAACTCGTCGTCATCCACAAAAACGAATGCCGTTTCATAAGGTGGCCTGCGTTTAGGATACGTGCCGTTTCCGTCTGTAAAATATATCATGCCTTTCAGATCATCAAACTCGTTATGCTCGATCATCTGTCCGACATATTCAAACACCGGTCTGAAATCGGTGCCTCCGAAACCTTTAAATTCCAGATTTTTCATATAATCGTCGAATTCCTGCTTATTGGTTATCTTAACATCGCTCTGAATCTCAGCGTCGCACTGAATTATATGCAGATTAATCTTTCTGAAAAAGTTTTCCTGCTGAGTGAAGATAGAATACGTTTTATCCAAAAACTTCTGAACTACTTCGCCGGAACATGAACCTGACGTGTCTATTGCGATAACGAAATCCCTCACTTTTCTAACCTCTTTATACTCAAGAGGTTCTATAAGAGGAATATTTCCGTAACGTTCAAGACCGAGAGTATAATAAACATAATCGAACTCGTCGTCGTTTATCTGAATATCCTCTCTCATGGTGGAGAATTTCCGCAGAAAAGACGAATAATCGTATTTATCTTTATTTATCTTTTTAATACCTTGAAGCATTGCGTCCGATTTATCGCCCCACTCCTTAGAAGAAGTTTCCAGGTCTACAAGCATGCGCTCGCTGATTTCCTTCCACTTGTCCTCCAAAGCCTGATGCTCGTCGCCGTCATGCATCAGCGACGGTTCTTTTTCTCGATCTCCCGCATCAGGCGTACCCTCGGTAGCCTGAGCTTCCTGCCTGCGCCGATCGTCGCTCGATATCTCCTGCTCGTCCTCCGGATCTATCTCACCATCAAGCTGCCTGCGGTTTTCATCGTTACGTTCGCCGTCGCCTCGCTCCGCCGCGCCTCCTGACGAATGTTCCCATGCGGACTGAGTACCTTCGCCTCCGCCGCCGGTGCCCGCCGTATGCTCGCCCTGATTATGAGCGCTGTTTCTTGATTTGCCGCCCTGCCCCTCGACATTCTGGCTGTTGGACTTTTGTTCATCATCTGCAAACGGATCGTTATCAGGCGAATCGTCGCGCTTGCCCTCGTCTGCCTTACCCGACAGATTATTCTCCGGCTTCTCGTCGCTCTGCTTGCGTTCCTCATCGTTTTTGCCTTCAAGACCTTCTGTATCCGCATCATTCTTACGCTCAGAACCTTCTGCCTCCGACTGCTCGGAATCCTCTCCTGGCTTTCCGCCGCCGCTGCCGTCGTCGTTGTTTTCTCTGCCGGACTCCTGGGTATTTGAATCCGGATCGGCTAAATCATTCTCATTTTCGCGCTGCATGCTCTGACCCGGAGTACTTGAGTATTCATCCTGAAATTCTTCCTCAAAATCTTCTTCGTCTCCGTCGCTATCCTGGTTCTCGTCCTCAGACTCCTCCTGATTTTCTTCACCTTCGGATTCTTCCGAATTTTCGCTATCCTGCTCTTCACTTTCGGAATCTTCATCTCCGTCGGCAAACTCCTCGCCGTCGCCCTCTTCATCTTCGGATTCTTCTCCAGCCTCAGATTCCTCTCCTTCTTCGCCGCTTTCTTCAGAATCCTGCTGTTCTTCATCGCTGTCTTCCTGTTCAGGCAGCTCAGACGAATCCTCCGCCGGCTTATCCTGTTCGGCTTCCTTCTGTTTCTTGCGCTCCATTGCCTCGGCTATCTGCCTGGCGATTTCCCACCAAATACGATGATCGTCGCGATAAAACAGCTTGCGCCACTTTTCCATATCTTTCTCAGAAGCTGCTCCGGACATAAGATATTGATAGAGATGCTCGGCAGTCATCTGCCTGACTATACCCCGTATACGTTTTATTTCATTCTCGATCTCCCCGGCGTTACGCGTTTTCGTCTGATTCACATCAAGATCGCAAATAATATTTTCCACGGCAATATCCGTAGCTAAATTCCAGTATTCTTCGTTCAGATTCTCAGAAACAAACGGATGCCGGAATATACAATGCAGAACCATATGCAGATAATCCCTGGAAAGCCTCTGCTTATCCTGCATATACTGTTCAATTATATACTTGGGATCAAAAATAACGTATTCGCCCGTAGTCGCTATATCCCTTATCTTTATACGATCGTCTGAAATCTGATCCGTACTTATATATTCGAACTGACAAAGCGCCACATCGAGAAAACGCAGATATACAAACAGACCGTTTCGAGTTAGATTAAGTATCTGATTCGCGATTCTGCGCGCATTTTTCATTACTTCTTCAGACCTGTTAAGCGCCTCTTTCTCCTCCGGAGAAAGTTTGGGATCTCTTGTCTTCTGAGGTTGTGGTTGCTTCATTTATATCACCACCTATAATTTTAACAATACTATAACCATATTTATAAATAATTGCAAATTGCTTATTTTAAGCCCAAATTTTATATTAATAACATGCAAACCGTACAGATAAAACCCTGAAACTATCTTTCCATTTACAAAGCTCTCGTATCGTTAATAAGCAATTAGCATCTTATCTAAAACATTCTCCCGCTGACTTTATAAAGAGAAATCTCTGCCGTGATTCATGCCGTACCTGTTCTGATGTTCCAGCAGATAAGCTATGCAACCTCCTCCTATCCGGCTCGCCGCATCTATATATTCCCTCATCGAACTGTTATCTATACAGCCCAGACCGCCTATAACGGTAAGTTTATCTACTCTGTCCGCATAAATTATTGGCAGAACCATACCGCTTAAAGCGTTAATATACATAGACTTCATTTCCGGCGTAAGATCCCTCGGATTTTTCAGTCTATGCACTGCAATATTATACTTATCGTCTTCGTTTCTTATCTCAAGAAAAGTAGCGTCATATTTATCCATATATCCGCCTCTTGGATCCGTAGCGCGCTCTATGCCGCGAAGATAAAGCCATCGAGCTTCGTCTGATTCGGCTGCTATGGCAAAATCCTCTATTCTGTCGCTTTCTTTATATTTTACACCTATAATAGTAAGCGCTGTACAACCTTTAAAAGAATTTACTTCAAATCTCCCTGTATTATTTGATATAAATATTTTTTTCAGAGAACCGCATCCTGCAAATGCCGCAGCCCCAATAGAAACAAGTTCTCTCGAAAGCTCTGCTTCTTCCAGACTTGCGCAGCCGCGAAAAGCGCTGTTTTCTATTGCCGTCACCGAATCCGGAATTATTATTTTTTTCAGCTTATGGCACATGGAAAATGCGCTGTTGCCGATAACACGCACCTGTCTTCCGCCTATAACAGGAGGTACATTAAGCTGAACAGCAGCTCTATCCTTCGCCCCTGTAATTACGAGTACCTTTCCGTCGTACGTAAAATTAAAATCCTCCGCGGGGTTATATGTTAATTTTCTCATCACCCTTCCCCCTAAACATATTTTTATACAGCTATCTGCTCTCTCAGATGCGCAGATTAAATAAATATTTATTTAATCTGCAAACCGCAAGAATTTATCCGCTGTTACTTCTACTTTAAATTTACCAAAAATTATACAAAAAGTCACTAATGTTTTAACAACTTAGTGACTTTAATACCTTTTTATTATTCGTCTTTTTTCGGAACATAATTCAAAAAATAAACGTAAATATCTACTACTGTTTTATATACTTCTTCCGGTATCTCGGAACCCAGATCAAGCTGGGACAATAAAGTTGCCAGAGAATTATCTTCATAAACCGGAATATTGCTGTCATGAGCCATTTCTACGATCTTTTCAGCCATATAGCCCAGACCGGATGCCACAATGACAGGCGCACCGTTATTTTCTTCGTATTTTAAGGCTACTGCCTTTTTTCGCCCTTGATTTATATCACTGCGATCCATCCTTAATATACTCCTTGTTTAATATTTAAACGCTTATACGCTAACATCAACTGAAGTTTTCTGAGTAAAAATTTTAGGAAATATCTGTATTAAATTTTTCTCAGTCTTACCCTTAGCCACCGTCATATTATCCAGCGTAAGATTATTATTTCTTACTATTTCCGAAATATCTCTGCGTATTTCCTGGGAAGTGTTCGGCAAGGTTTCCGGATAATGCAGTTCCAGATTTACTTTGCCGTTGCGTTCCACGAGCAGCAGATCAAAATTACCCAATTCCTGTATAATAAACTTTACAAATATTTTTGACGATTTTTTCTCATCGCTCGATTCTCCTGTAAGATTATCGGCGTCGGGATCTACCCACATTTCGGAAAACAGCATTCTGCCGTCAAGATTCGCAGGTATAACCATATGATTTAATGGCATATAAACGCTTTCGTTTACGAGAAGCGCGGATATCATTTCCTGAAAAGATGCTTTATTTGACGCTCCAGCTGTTCCGCTCAGACCTTCAGATAAAATTCGTATAAAAGCATCTAAAATCTTGGTATCTCTTCCTCCTTCTGTATCCATAAGACGTTCGCGAAGCACAGCCACATCTACGCCATCCAGCATTCCCATAATCTGCAGATAACCCGACAGATTTTTAAAAGATTCGGCAAAAGACTCCGTTGAACCCGTTTCATACTTGCCCAGTCCTACGGTAAACATAGCTATCATATCCCTTGCAATTCCGTAATCGTGAGTCTGGGATACGTATTTTGTAAGAAATGGCAGCACATCGTTTTTTAGAAACTGCATCTTCTCCGCATGAGTGCCATCCGACGGATATTTTTCCATAACCTCCACAAGCTGATTTGCGTAAGTTCTCGGAATATTGGCGGCAATACCTTTTAAATTTGACAGCAGCACATTTTCCGTATGTGGAGTGGAAGTATAAGCGTCGTAACGTTTTAAAAAATCCAACACAGCCATTGTGAGTTCTCTTGAAGAACCGTTTGATATCATATTTCTTATTATATCAAAAAAAGGACCTGTAAATTTATTTGTAAGCAGATTCTGATCCTTTATAAGTGTGAGAACGTCTTCCGGCGACATATTAATAGCCTCCATGAACTTAAACACCTCAGCCGCAAAATCCTTGCCGTAAGTGGCAAGATTTATCTGATTTGACAGCTTAGTCATAAAGACGTCGTTATATATATCGGAAAGCTCAGGCATGGATTGAAGAATTCTTACAAAATTTTCAAAATTTGAATCCCGTCCGTACTTATACGCCTCTGTTCCTGTATTTACTTCTTGGTCGTTTGCTCTAACAATTCGGGAAGGATCTACTACCGGAGTCGAAATATCCGAAGTCTGCGCATCCGCACGAACCTGCCCCATACCCTGGCTGCTCGGTTTTGGTACGATGTTCTGAATTCCTGATATTTCTGCCATCTTATAATCAACTCCTTATTTCACAAACTTAAAAATACCGCTATATTATATATCGACATATTTTCTATATATAAAAGCCCTTTTTTCCTGCCGCTTATTTATTTATTATCAGCGCACACGATATGCTGAAAATTTAAAAAATTATTTTTATAAATCAAACGTCAAAATGCAAATTTAATTTTCAGTTATTTATATAATTATAAAGAAGCGTTTTTCATTCTATATACAAATGCCAGCAGATCTGCTATGGCATTATAATATTCATATGGAATAAGATCTCCTATATCCGCTACAGCATAAATAGCTCTGGTAAGTTCGGGATCTTCTTTTATATAAATTCCATGCTCCTCACCGGTTCTTACTATACGCATAGCCTGTTCGTCTGCGCCTTTTGCCACTATGCGCGGCGCAATATCCGTTTCAGGATCGTATTTCATTGCAACTGCATAATGAGTCGGGTTTCTTATTATTACATCAGCTTCCGGAACCTGCTGCATCATACGCGACTGGGCAAACTTTCTCTGTATTTCTTTTATCTTGCCCTTTACTTCAGGATTACCTTCAAGCTGTTTATATTCTTCTTTAACTTCCTGCTTGGACATCTTCAGATTTTTTTCATATTCCCATCGCTGATACATATAATCTGCTGCGGCTACTATACCGAAAAACAAACATATCTGAAGGCACATAGAATACACAGTCTTTAAAAAATATACCGTAGACTGCGCTAAATTCATATCCAGCATTCTTGAAAATGCGATCAGGTGATTATTAACAAACCTGTAAATTACAACAACAATCACAAGAAATTTTATTATATTTTTAAGAAGTTCTACTATACTTCTCACTGACAACATCTTTTTTAAACCCTGCAAAGGATTTATACGTTCAAATTTCGGCTTCATACTTTCATAAGCAAATAAAAACCTGGTTTGAACGCCTGTCGCTATTACTCCTACTATGCCAGCCATAAGAGCGATAGGAATTATTATTATGCACGCATGGATTACTATATATATAAATATCTCCCTGCCTACATCGTCGCTGTAAGTATTTATGCGCCCCGCTTCGCTTATAAAGTGCTCCAAAACAGTATGAGCCTGTTCGTAAATAATCGGGAACATAAATCTTATAATAGTGAACAAAATCAGCATGGATGCCAGATTGACTACATCCTTGCTGGAAAAAACATTACCCTTTTTCCGCGCGTCTTTGCGCTTTTTGGGGGTGGCTTTTTCTGTTTTTTCCTGACCGTCTGCCAAACTTTCTCACCCTCTCTGAATTTATCCTGTCAATTGCCCGACGACAAATATTTCATATTATAAAGCCTGATATCTATCCGCTCATAACTATTAACACTTGTTTCATTCCTTCAAACATTAAAGTAATAAGCTGTTCCATAAAGTCGGAAATCGGCTGGAATGTAATAAATATCAGCAGAATACCTATAAGAAGTTTCATCTGGATATTTACCACGAAAATATCTATCTGTGGTATCGCTTTCATCATAGTGCCTACCGCGATCTCAACCAGCAATTCCATAAATATAAGAGGCAGCGCCATTTTCATTCCGAGAATGGTGCACTGACAAAATATATCTAATATAGTTTCGCTGAGCTGCGTATTAATTACAATACTGCCGTAAGGCGCGAGCTTACTCGAATCCAGGATAAGCCTTATCATTGTGAGATGAGAATCCGTACTAAAAAAAGTCAGGATTAATAATATATTATAAAACGTGCCCGATGTGGACATCGCAATATTGCTTCCCGGATCATAAACGGCAGACATAGATACGCCTATCTGCATATCTATCTGCTCTCCCGCAAACATAATTACGTATATAAATATATTGACAGTCATTCCGACTGCAAAACCTATGAAAAATTCCTTCATAAGCAGCAGAACGTACTCCGGAAAAGATTGGATAGATGCAAGATTTACATCCGTATATGTATACACAAGTATAGTATACACAAGTATGAGCCCCGCCTTAAAAAGTCTTGGAAACGTACTTCTTCCTATCAGCGGATTAGTCATTATCATTCCCGTCATACGCATCAGAATAAATGCGAATATATTTATTTCCAAACTAAAATCTGCCATAATCAATATCAGCCGTTCGCCATGAGCTTAAATATTTCTGAAATAAATTCCATAAGGCTTGACATCATCCAGTTGCCGGTAATCATAATTACGAATAATATTACCAGCAGTTTAGGTACAAAAGTCAGAGTCTGTTCGTGGATCTGCGTTGCCGCCTGGAATATAGCTATTACTAATCCTACCAGCATACTGAGCAGAAGAATAGGCGCTGCAAGACGCAGAACCATTATAAGCGCTGTATTTAATGCGGCCAGTGTATCTGACAGTTCCATATGCCATCCCTCCAGTTATCTGTCGGATTCGTCAGTAGAATCCGCTCATAAAGCTTGAAAATATGTTCGTCCAACCATCTGCCACAACAAATAGCAATATCTTAAACGGCATGGAAATCATTGATGGAGGCAGCATCATCATACCCATAGACATAAGGGTACTCGCTACTACAATATCAATTATTAAAAACGGAAGATAAATCAAAAATCCCATAAGAAAAGCTCTTGAAAGCTCGCATGTTATAAACGACGGTATAATAACAGTCATAGGAAGATCAACGTAATTTGATTCTTTGTCGGGAAGTTCTTCCCCTGAAAAATCGAGAAACATTGCCAGAGTTTCCGACTTTGTCTGTTTCAGCATAAACTCCTTCATGGGAACAGACGCTCGGTCTATCGCTTCCGTCTGCGTAATTTGTCCGTTTTTATACGGTTCGTACGCTGTATCGTTTATATCCGATATGACGGGATCCATTATAAACAAAGTCAAAAACAGCGCGACTCCTACGAGGACCATATTCGGCGGAGTATTCTGCAAACCCAGCGCATTTTTTAATATAGATAAAACAATAATAATGCGTGCAAACGACGTCGTAAGCATCAAAATAGACGGCACTAACGACATGATCGTGAGCGTAATTATCAGATCAAGGGTTTGTACGCTGTCACCATTTATATTTATAAGTCCATCAGTCATTTTCTAAATCCTTTTGACGATCTGTTGCCGCCTGTTCTTTATAATCGTGCAACATTTTATCCTTATCGCTATTTTCAAAATTCTGTTTCTTTCCGACACTCATTTTATCTTTAAGCCTGCAAAAAAACTCGCCATACGTCGGAAAATCCGGCGAATGAGATTCGACTTGCTTTTCTTCTTTCTCAAGCTCAATAAGGATCTCATCATCTATTTTAGACATATAATTTATATTTTGCTTAGTCACACCTATAAGATGAACCTCGCTACCAATGCGAACAAGGGAAATATATTCCTCCTGTCCCATAACCATTCTGTCGATTTCTTTTAGATATCTGTTTTTAAATCGGCCCGCAGTACGCTGAGCCAGCATTCGGCTGAATCTGTAAGCCATATAAATAATAAGGCATGTAAGAATCAGTCCGAATACAACAGTCCAGATTTCTTTCAATTAATTCACCTTTATACTATGATAAATATTATGATAATCTGATTTTACTCTCCCTGCAGGATCAGAGCCGGATTTTTAATAATCTCTGTAATCCTTACTCCGAAGTTATCGTCGATTACAACTACATCTCCTTTAGCAACATGCTGCCCGTTTACAAAAACGTCGACCTGTTCGCCTGCTAATTTATCCAACACTACAAGACTGCCCTGGCTTAGCGTTAAAATCTCTTTAACCTGCTTTTTTGTTCTTCCGATTTCTACTGATACCTGGAGCGGAACCGACATAATCAGATCGAGATTACCTTCTTCAGCTTTCGATAGCTTTGTCATATTATTAAACTGACTCGTCATGTTTTGAACATTTATAACATTTGGTTGCATAGTATTCGCCGTAGTATATTGTTGTACTGTTGGTTGCGGAGGAGCTTGCTGTACTGCTGGAGCCGGAGTTTCCTGAATAGGAGCTGAATCTGAAACTTCAGGTTGAGCCGGAGTCGGCGCTGGTACAGGTTCGCTCGCAGCCGGAGCTTTTGGAGCCGCTTCTGCGACGTTTGAATTATCAGCCATATCTGCATCTATACCAAAAGCGTTTATCAACTTCTTGGCAAGACCGATAGACATGAACATCATAAATTCGCTCTGCAGACAATCCTCGATATCCAGATCAAAAGATACTATCACCATTGGATTATCGCTGTCGAAATATTTTTCTTTAAAACCGTCCGGATTATCTACCTCAAAAGCAATAGGAGTAGAAATATTGACCGTTTCTCCCATGATTTCAGACAGCGATGTAGCAGAAGATCCCATCATTTGGTTCATTAACTCGCATACAGCACTCCTGCTCAGCTCGTCAAGTACAAAACCTTCTTCTTCTATCTCTGTCATCATTAAAATTTCGAGAATCTTTCTTACGTCGTTTTTCTTCAGGATCATCAGATTATTTCCGTCTAATCCTTCGACATAAGTTATCTCAACAGCCAGAGCCGGTTCTAAATTTTTAAATTCAAATTCATCTATATTTTTAACGCTTACCCTCGGAGTAGTTATATTAACACGCCTGTCGAGCATCTTAGATGCCGCCGTCGCAGAGGAACCCAGACTTATATTCATTAACTCTCCAATAGCATCAATTTCTAATGATGAAAAATTACCTTTCATTTCATTTTCTGCCATAGTAAATTACACCCTTTCATCTTGATACTCAGATTGTTGGTCAATTATGCTCTCTATTTTTACCGCCTTATTATCCTTATAAACCCCCATCTTAGCCGTAAACCATTCGTTGCCTCCTACGTCTAAAGTAACCGTAGAAGACTTTGGTATAGCCAGGTTTATAATATCCCCCGGCCTTATACGAAAAAGATCGTCCAGCAAAATATACGCATAATCCATATGAGCTATGATCTCCAACTCCGATTCCTGAATCTGTTTGAAAAGCTGATCCTTTTCTTCCTCAGTCTGGAATTCCTTTCTTCTGTTAAGAAGCGTTGACGATTCTTCAAACTTTTTAAATATAAAATCGAGAATGGAACTCGGCAGACATATATTCATCTGCCCGTAAATTTCATTTATTCTAACGCTGAATGCAACGATAACAACGATCTCATCCATTCCTATGGCCTGTATGAGCCTCGGATTCGACTCGATACGCGCGTATTTAAAATCGGCATTTATATACGGTTCCCACACATCATTCATTATTGGAACGATTTTTTTCAGAACACTTTCATATAAAACCGTTTCCACTTCTGTGATAGTGGAATCATTAGTTACTGGATCCTTGTCTCCGTTTCCTCCAAGCAATCTATCTACAAAGCCGTGTATTACATGCATCGACATTTGAAATAATATAGGATCCAACAAATCCTCTTTTTCACTCTGTTCGCTAAAAAAATCAGAATCCACGAAAGCAAGAATATCCTCCTCGCTTAACGCATTGTTAAATTCATAATACCTTTGTTCTTCGACAGCGAGTATTTCTACCTCGACATCCATTCTCATTATACTTGTAAGATATGAATCTATTCTTCTCGCATAATTTTCGTAAACTCCGTTTATCAATTTAAGTCGTTCTCTTGTAAACTTTTTTGGAGTATGAAAATCATACTTTCTGACTTTTTTCTCGTTGCTTGATTCCTGGTCAAGGGTTCCTGCCTGAGCCGCGCTTAATAAAGCATCTATTTGACTTTGTGAAAGGACGTCGCCCATGAAAAACACCTACCCTGTTATAAAAGTAAAACTGACGAAATCAAAGATTTTTATTACCGCATGCTGCCGACATCAGCAAGACGACTAAATACTCCCTTTTGATATTCCGTCAACATCGCCTGCGGCGATATTTCCTTCATTATAAATATTATTGATTAAACTTTTTAATTAATATGTGATACGCTACCCCAAGCAGCCAATATTATAATAATATATATTCAAAAACTATTTTCTTGCTGTATCGTCTCTCATAAAAATTTTCATTGAATCTTTTTCGTTCACCGCAATTAATATGCAAGCCAATCGCAAGCCTTAAAATACTCTCTAAGTATCTATTATCTGCGTATCTATTTGTCCCGCAGACTGGGCTGCCCTTATATCGTTATAAACCGCATCCAAATTGATATTAGCCGATGGATCCTGAGCTATTACAAGTTCAACACGTCTGTTTTTCATCCTGCCCTCAGCATCGCTGAAAGACCCGATAGGATAATGCTGACCATATCCAATGGATTCTAATATCCTTGGAGAAACTATATTTTTTTCCTGCATGTATACAAGTACTTCGACCGCTCTGTT
>JAAVYD010000058.1 GCA_022790955.1 Bacillota bacterium | reverse complement strand
GAGGTTTAATTAATGAGATTTTCAAGACAGGATAAGATATTAGAACTCATATCCGAATATGAAATAGAAACCCAGGAAACCCTGGCAGAAAAATTGTCGGAAAGCGGCTTTAAGATAACCCAGGCTACCATATCGAGAGATATAAAGGAACTTCAGCTTATAAAAACTCTCTCTCCGTCAGGCAAATATATATATTCGCCCGCCCGTCCAAGCCTTCACACAAACGCTCCGGACAGATACAAAAAAATATTCAGAAATACGGTAAGCTCGATAGATTCTGCCGGAAATATCATCGTTTTAAAAACCCTGTCGGGCTGCGCAAGCGCCGCGGGCGAAGCCTTCGATTATATAGGCGCTGAGGGCGTAGTCGGCTCTCTCGCCGGTGACAACACGGTATTTATAGTTGTAGACCTTCCGGAACATGTTCCAGCTATCGTAAAAAAATTTCAGGAATTTTTAAAAAATCCGGATTATCTTACCTGAATAAACATCAATACCCCCAATCCGATAAAAATATCCATTATATGACTGCCGCATATCAACAGAAAAGAGGAGCAAAATGTTATCACATATCCATATAAAAAATTTTGCTATCATAAAAGAAATAGATATAGATCTCAACGATAATCTTAATATTATATCAGGAGAAACAGGTACCGGAAAATCCATCGTGATACAAGCGATCAATATGGCTCTGGGCGGACGCGGAAGCGCTTCTTTTGTATCCGAAGGCGCAAATAAGGCTCTCGTCCAGCTCGTCTTTTCTCTCGATGAACGCGAACGGGAACTTATAGGCGACGCAGTTAGTCTTTCCGACGACGATCTTATTATTTCACGAGAATTTAATAAAAACGGCAAAAGCCTTGCCCGCGTCAACGGAGAGATTGTAAATCTGTCCGCCCTTGCTTCTGTAACCAGGCACCTCATGGACATACATGGTCAGTATGACAATCAAACTCTTATGAATCCGGAAAATCATATTAATATAATAGACAGCCTGGATCAGAAAATCCTTCCTGCTAAAGAAAATTTAGCAAAGACTTTCGGCGAGTACCGCGGCATAAAGCAGGAATTAAATAAAATCATAAATAACCGCGCCGAATTTCTGCGCAAACAAAGTTTTATGCAGCACGAACTTAATGAGATTAACGCCGCCGATATTCATGCCGGCGAAGATGAAGAGCTTACAGAGCAGCTCAATATACTTCAGAACAGCGAAAAAATCTTTTCTGCTTTAAGCGAAAGCTATGAAATCTTATATAATAATCCGCTGAACAAAAGCCTGTTTCTTATGGAGGGGATTTCCCAATACAGCACTTCGTATGCAGAAATAGCTGAAAACCTTGCAGGCTGCGTATATACAATCTCAGATATCTGCGACGAAATCCGCCGGGCAAGAGATGAAATTTCTTTCTCTCCCGATGAAATAGATTCTGCTATTAAACGCATAGACATGCTGGATAATCTTAAAATGAAGTACGGTAATTCTCTTGAAAGCGTTATCGCTTACAGAGATAAATGCGCTGCGGAACTCGAACTTTGCGAAAATATAGACGACAGAGAGGATGGGCTTAAAGAAAAGCTCGCTGTATTAGAAAAGCAGGTTATTTTGCAATCAAAAGAATTATCCGAGCTGAGAAAAAAATCCGGCAAAAAACTCGCAGAACTCATGACAAAAGAACTTCAGGAACTCAACTTCGCAAACGCTCAGTTCGACGTCAGTTTTGAAACAAACAAATTACCTTCAGGACAACCCGCGCTTTCTGCAAACGGTACGGATAAAATAGAATTTTTATTTAACGCCAATAAAGGCGGTACGCTGAAACCGCTTGCTGAAATCGCTTCCGGCGGTGAAATCTCAAGGATTTCCCTTGCTTTTGAAAGAATCACTAATGATTCCGAAGGCGTCGCCACTATGGTTTTTGATGAAATAGACACCGGAATCAGCGGGATTACGGCAAGCGTTGTAGGCAGAAAAATGCACCAGATAGCAGAAAACCACCAGATAATATGTATAACTCATCTGCCCCAGATAGCGGCAGCCGGCGAACATCAGTATCTTATATCTAAAGACGATTCAGACGATAGAAGCTATACTACGATAAAACTTCTGTCAGAAGACGAACGGGTTTCTGAAATCGCCCGTCTGCTGGGAGGCGACAATATCACAGAAATAACCCTTGCAAGCGCAAGAGAGTTATTAACATCATTTCATGACAAAAAATAACAAGAAATTACCTATTGTTTAATTTTATTAATATTAATAAAATACAAAAATACCGCATAAAGATTTTTCTAACGACCTAAATATGCGGTATTTCTGTTTTTATTTTTTTATTAATTTCACAAACACAGCCTATCGTTTATGAATTTAATTATTATTTTTTAATATAATTTCAGTTTATCCGCAAGTTTTTCTATACTATATTCTATCCCCAGTCCCTCGCAGTTCAGCGTTATATCGGCGTACTTTTCATACAGCGGAATCCTCGCATTATAAAGATCTTTCAGACTTTCTCCCGGATTCATAGCAATCCCTCTCGTCTTTATATTGTCAAGCCTTCTGCTGATTTCCTCCAGAGAAAGCTCGATATACACAACTCTGCCCATAGATTTTAAATGCTTCATGGCTTTATCGCTGTAAACAGCGCTACCCCCCGTAGATATAACTGAATTTTCGGCTGATACATAAGATAATATCTTTTCCTCTATTTTTAAAAATCCTTCCATGCCTTCTGTATCTATTATATCCTGGAGCTTTTCGCCTGTTTCTTTCTGTATTAAAAGATCCGTATCTAAAAACTGCATTCCCAGCGTTTTTGCAAGTACTACGCCTAATGTGCTCTTGCCGCTGGCAGGCATTCCTATTAATATTAAATTCGACATAATATTCCTCTTATGTTAAAAAATATATTTATTCTGATCACTGAAATTTTTAAATCAGATTGAAATAAATCAATTTTATTCACATTTAAAAAAACCGGAGCATAGCCCCGGTATAATCAGCAACAAAATTCACAAAAGTAAACTATTTAAATTTTTAAATAAGCTCAATCAATAAGTATATTTATCCGCCTATGCAAATTTTCAGCGCTTTTGCGGAACCAAATTTATTTATGAACTTTTGGAATCTATTATATAACTCACCGATTTTCTATTAAACTTAAATTTTTACAATAAACCGAAAAACATATAATCGATAAGCTGATAGTAATTATTCTGCGTCTTCTGCCGCAGTTTCCTGAGCTGAATCACCTGATTCAGTTTCAGCCGGAATTTCTTCTGCAGCTTCGGCAGAAGCGTCAAGCGTTTCCTTGATGCTCAGACTGATTCTCTTCTTTTCTTCGTCGATTTCAAGAATCTTAGCGGAAACCGTCTGACCAATGCTGATTTCGTCTGAAATGTTGGTTACTCTCTTGGATGCGATCTCAGAGATATGTACCAGACCGTCAAGACCCGGTTCAAGCTCTACAAATGCGCCGTATTCCTTAATCTGAACTACCTTGCCTTCAACCACCTGACCAACGGTATATTTTTCATTGATCACAGACCAAGGTTCCGGCGTATTCTGTTTAAGTCCAAGAGAAATCTTGCCTTTTTCTTCGTTCATAGACAGAATTTTTACATTAACTTTCTGTCCGATTTCCAGAGCTTCCTGAGGATGTCTGAGTTTACCCCAGGAAATTTCAGAAATATGAAGAAGTCCGTCGATACCACCGATATCCACAAATGCACCGTAATCGGTAAATCTCATAACGGTACCCTCCACAGAATCTCCTACATTCAAAGATGCCCAGATCTCAGCAATCTTCTTGCTCTTTTCTTCTGCAAGATATGCTTTATGCGAGAAAACGGCTTTGTTTCTCTTCTGATCTACTCTTGTAATCCTTACAGTAAGAGTCTTGCCGATAAATTCATCAGCCTTTTCCACATATCTGTCGTTAAGCTGAGACATAGGGATAAATCCTGACACTTCTTTGTAAGTTGCAATTACGCCGCCCTTTACTT
>JAAVYD010000057.1 GCA_022790955.1 Bacillota bacterium | reverse complement strand
GGTTGCTGAAGTATTCTTTAACCCTGCAACTCACGGCGTTAAGGCTCCTGCAGTAGGTCAGACAGCTGTACGTCTTGCTGAAATGGCTGGAATCGAAGTTCCAATGGAAACTAAAGTTCTCGTTTACGAGACTGACGATACTTCTCATGATAACCCATGGGCAAACGAAAAACTGACTACTCTTCTCGGTATGTTCAAAGCTAAGGATCTCGACGAAGCATATGACATCTGCGCTAAGCTCGTAGTTGAAGGCGGCGCTGGCCACACCGCTTGTTTATATGTTGATCCTACTGAAACAGACAAGATCGACAGATTCGGCGAAAAAGTTAAGGCTGGACGTATCATCATCAATATGCCGACTGCTTTCGGTGCTATCGGTGACTTATACAACTTCGACAGCGCTCCATCCCTCACACTCGGACCTGGTTCTGTTGGCGGTTCTTCTTACATGGGCAACACTCAGTTCGACCTCTTACTCGACGTTAAGCAGGTTCTCATGAGAAAAGAAAACATGCTCTGGTTACAGATGCCTAAGAAGTTATACCACAAGACTGGTTGTACTTCAGTAGCTCTGAAGGAAATGAAAGATGTTTACAACTTCAAGAGAGCATTCATTATCACAGATGCTAACCTCTATCAGATCGGTGCATGCGACGCAATCATCAATCAGTTAAGAGATATGGGCATCGAAACTGCTGAATTCTTCGACATCCGTGTTGACCCACAGATTCAGGACGCTATGAAGGGTCTTCCTAAGATGCACGAATTTGAACCTGACGTAATCATCGCTGTTGGTGGTGGTTCTGCTATCGATACTGCAAAGATCATGTGGATCATGTACGAAAATCCTGAAGAAGCATTCCTCGACATGGCTACTATCTTCCTCGATATCAGAAAGAGAATCAGATTCTTCCCTCAGATGGGTACTAAGGCTAAGCTGGTTTGTATCCCAACTACTGCAGGTACTGGTTCAGAAGTTACTCCATTCACAATCATTTCAGATGCCAACACTGGCATGAAGTGGCCAATCATCGGTTACGAAATGATGCCTGAAATGGCTATCGTAGACGCTGACAACATGATGCAGCTCCCTCCAAGAGCTACTCAGGCTTCAGGCTACGACGTACTTACTCACGCAGTTGAAGCATATGTATCTACATTTGCTACTGAATATACAGACGGATTCGCTAAATCTGCCATCGAAATGGTATTTAAGTATCTGCCTGCTGCTTATAAATCTGCATTCAAGGATGCTAAGCCTGATCCTGTTGCACGTGAAAAGATGGCTGACGCTTCAGCTCTCGCAGGTGTTGCATTCGCTAACGCATTCCTCGGTATCAACCACTCACTTTCTCATAAGCTCGGCGGTTGGTTCCACGTACCTCACGGTACTGCAAACGCTCTGCTTGCTCCTTACGTATGCAAATTCAACGCTCAGAGACATCCATATCACATGGGTACATTCTCTCAGTACAAGTATCCTCAGGCATTTGAAAGATACGTTGAACTCGGCGAATTAATCGGCGTAAAGGGTAAGAATGACGAAGAAACATTCAATAACTGGATCAAGGCTCTTGAACAGTTAAAGGCTGACATCGATATTCCGCCTACAATCTGCGACTGGCTCTGCGAAGCTCATCCTGAAAAGAGCGCAGAAGATTGGGAAAAGGAATTCCTCGCTGCAGTTGATCAGATGTCTGAATGGGCATTCCACGATGCATGCACAGGCGCTAACCCTGTATATCCAATGATCGGCGAACTCAAGCAGGTTTACCTCAGAGCATTCTACGGTGATGACAAGTTCATCGAGAAATACGGCGACGTTCTTTCTGTTGATGTTGATAACCCTACTGATACTCACGCTGCTTATCCTAACGGACTTGCTGCTGAACTCGGTTTAGATAAGGTTGGCGGCTTCAATTAAGCCTTACATATTACATTGTAAGTTAATCACGTTGTAAGTTAATCACTCAGATGTGATCTTGATTTAGTGAATGAAGCTGGTGCCGGTTTGTCCGGTATCAGCTTCATATCATATTCAAATCATATCAGCGTAGAAAATAAGGAGAAATCGTATATGAATATGCTCAACCTTCCTAAAAAAATATATTTCAAAAAAGGTTCAATGCCTGTAGCTCTTAAAGAGTTTGATGAAGTATATCATTGTAAAAGAGCATTCATAATCTCTGATGCAAATCTTTACATTAATGGCGTTGTTGCGCCTGTAAATGATTTTCTCAGAGGTAGAGGAATCAGAACTGCTGAATTCTTCACTCTTGATGCCGTTCCTACATTTGAAAATGTACGCAGCGGTCTGCCTAAGATGCTTGAATATCAGCCTGATGTAATCATCGGTGTCGGCGGTGGTTCCGTTATGAGCGCTGCTAAAGCTATGTGGCTTCTTTATGAAAATCCTGAACTGGATCTCGAAGAAACTGCAAAGAAATTTAATTCTACTTCTGCAAGCTATGCAGATTTCCCTGAAGTTGGAAATAAAGCTAAATTAGCTCTTGTTTCTACAAATGCATCAACCGGAGCTGAATGCTCTCCGTTTGCCGTATTAGCTGACGCTTCCGGTAAACAGCAGGTTATAGCAAGTTACAAACTGCTTCCTGAAATCGCATGCATAGATTCCGATTTCACAAACGGTATGCCTGGCGAACTTATCAAAAAAAGCGGTCTTACAGCTCTTACTCAGGCTGCAAGAGCATATGTAGCTGCCGGTGACAGTGAATATACTCAGGGTTTTGCAAGAGAAGCCGCTGAAATTGTTTTAACAAGACTCGAAGCTGCCGTTAAAGGCTGCCCTGCAGCTCTTGAAAGACTTACTTATGCTGCCGCTCTCGCAAGCATGGCATTTTCAAATGCATCTGAAACTATCGATGTTAATGCCGGCGTATACCCTAACGCTAAAGAAAAAGCTGATAAGGGTGATCGTATTACTGACCTTGCAAAGCATGTCGGTTTTAATTCTGCCGCTGAGTTTATCGCAGCTTGCGAAAAACTTGCTGCATTATAGCATACGCCTGTTTTACAGCATTATAAATATTAAAGATCAATTCCGCGGTAAATCAATACCGCGGAATTTTTATTATACAGAAAATACTGATACATATAATCTAATTCATCCTTTATATATCGACAAAATATAATCATTCCTGCCCTACCCTGTAATTTTATTATAAAGCCGAATTAGGAAATCTACTGATTGTCTTTCTCTCCTCCCTGTGATAGGATAAATATACATAATTATTACAATAAGTATAATCTGCACATAAAACACACTAATCGAAAGGATCAAACCATGTCTAAAAAGTCCGATCTGGATAAACTGATCTCCGGACTTTGCGAACTCAGTCCCAGAAAGATGGATCTAATGCGGCGGCGTAATACAAACAAATGGTTAATATCAATGATAAAAATATCCGGTTCTGCGCTTTCCGTCAGCCAGATTGCAGACGTATTAAACGGCGAATCCGTTCCGGAAGCCATGATAAGCGAATACCAGCTTGCTGAAGCCTGCCGTAAACTTCGCACAGAATTCAGCTATATGATAGATCTTAATACAAAATTAGATGAAAAAAATATTTCTCTTATTAATAAAATATTGAATTTCAGCAATTCAACAAAATACAGAAAAAATAATATTTTTATCGATGCAATGGAATACATGCCGCCAAAGCCGGAAAATATTCCAAAATTTATGCGCGCCTGCAGCCTGGAGATCCGCTCAGACGAACACCATATAGACGCATTATCGGGCGCTCTGCGTACTCATAACATGATCATATCAATCTGGCCCTTTGAAGAAATGAGCGACCTCACCGCCTACGCAGCAATGAGCTACGAATTACTGAACGCAGGCTATCCTCTTCCTACATTATATATGTACAAAGACGAACATCTGTCGCTTTCCTCGGAATTTATAAAAACAGGAACAACAAAAGCCTTGAAAAAATTATTGATAGAAAATCTTATCTCCGAATGCAGCGACATTAAACTATAAAAATCTGATTTTATAATTTCTATTCTATTACGATAGTTTTACTATATTAATAGATAATTGATATTACAAATGGAGGAAATCTATGAAAATTTTAATAGCATCCGATATTCACGGCTCAGCTAAATTTTCCGAAGCCCTGTTGGAAAATATAAATGCAGAAAATCCTGATAAGATTCTGCTTCTTGGCGATCTTCTCTACCACGGTCCCAGAAACGCGCTTCCTGACGATTACGACACAAAACGCACCATGGAAATACTTAACTCACTGCGCAGCAAAATAACTGCTGTACGAGGAAACTGCGATTCAGAAGTCGATCAAATGGTTCTTAATTTCCCTATCATGAATTCATACGAACAAATAGAAATTGACGGCATAAAATTTTTTGCTACCCATGGTCATCACTATAATCCAGATAATCTCCCGCCTTTCGTTGAATTTGACGTACTGCTGAACGGCCACACTCATATTTCCGCGCTAAAAGATTTCGGAGATTATTATTATGCTAATCCCGGCTCTGCTTCCATCCCAAAGGGCGAAACCGTTAATTCTTATATGATCTATGAAAACAAGCAGCTCACAATCAAAAATCTGTTTACAAAAGATAAAATAAATACCATAAAAATCGAACATAAATAATACAAATGATAATAGCAATAATAAATTTTAACGCCCTGTTAAACATGTGAAAGGATAAATCATTTTGACAGACTTTATCACAAATATTGATTTTAATATTCTGAATTTCATCGCGGAGCATATAAGAAACGGATTTTTAGATCAAATCATGCCTGTTATCACAAGTCTGGGCGACGGCGGACGCATATGGATCATTATTTCATTAATATTAATAATCCCAAACAAAACACGAAGATACGGAATGCAGATGGCAATAGCTCTTATAATAGGAACACTTATATGCAACATCACGCTAAAACCCATAGTTGCCAGAATCAGACCTTTTGACCTGGCCGGCACAATTCCGCTTATAAACCCGCCGTCAGACTTTTCATTCCCATCGGGACACACCACCTCGTCATTTGCCGCGGCGACAGCGCTTATGTTCGGTTCAAAATTAAATGCATACAACTGCGCATCATTAATACTCGCCTTTCTCATAGCATTTTCCAGACTTTATGTATACGTTCATTATCCGTCTGACGTACTCGCAGGCATTTTGATCGGCGTATTATCCGGATATCTTTCAAACCTTATATATAGTAAATGCACTCAACAATCGGTAAAATCAGGCGGGTAAACTGCGGCGTCACTTCATTGACTATACACAAAAATAAACTGCCGGTGATAAAAATTTATCGCTGGCAGTTTTTCTGTTACAGTTCCTAATTTATTTTTTATCGCTGATTATTTTACAAAAGTCCATCTAAGGCGCAATGATATTAAGCCCTGCAAGCCCCGTATTTTCATCGAGCCCAAACGCTACGTTCATATTCTGCAGAGCCTGTCCTGCCGCTCCTTTTAACATATTATCTATGCAGGAAGTGATTATAGCCCTATTAGTTCTCACATCCACACGCAGGCTGATATCGCAATAATTAGTGCCGACTACAAAACGTGTTTCGCATATACCGCGGCGCACTCGTACAAACTTTTCTTCGCCGTAACACTTCTCGTAAACCGCATACAAATCGTCCTCTGTCACGGATTTAAGAAGATCTGCATAAATAGTAGCGAGGATTCCGCGTTTCATCGGCATGAGATGCGGCGTAAACTGAAGGCAAATATCTCTGCCAGCCACCTTGGAAAGTTCCTGCTCGATTTCAGGCGTATGCCTGTGATTTGCGATACCGTAAGCCTTAATCGACTCTCCCGCCTCCGCGTAAAGCAAACCGTAATCCTTTTTCCTGCCCGCGCCGGTAATGCCGGATTTCGCATCTATAATAATCCTGTCCGGATCTATAAGCCCCGCTTCCCGAAGCAAGGGCGCCACAGCAAGTATGCTCGCCGTAGTATAGCAGCCTGGATTCGCAATAAGCCCGGAATCCCGAATCTTATCGCGCCAAAGCTCAGGAAGACCGTATACCTGCTTCTCTATAAGATGTCGCGCCGTATGCTCGGTTTTATACCACTTCTCGTAAATCTCCGCATCGTCCAATCTGAAATCCGCGCTGAAATCTATAATCTTAACGTTATTTTCTACCGCAATTTCTGCTAATTCAAATACCAATCCATTAGGAAGAGCCGTAAACACTACGTCTACATCCTTCATGGCTTTCTTCGCTTCTTCTGTGCTGAGAAGCGGCTGATCGAGTATCTCATAATACTGCGGATATATATCGGAAAAAAGCTGTCCCGCATATGAATTTGACGACAAAAACGCAATCTCAGCGTCTGGATGATTCACAAGCAGACTCGCAAGCTGTTGTCCTGCGTAGCCCGTCGCTCCGATTATACCTGTTTTTATCATTTGCATTACCTCCCGCAAGCCTGCATCCGCAGACCTTTTACTTTATAAACCGGCAGAAATCAACCCCAGACGCTCCGCTTTCCCGTTAATTATATTAATGGATTTGCTTTCGCGCCTCCTGCCTGTATTAATCATATTAATATTTATGCTGACCGATTACGATCTGTAACTTCCGTTTATTTCCACGTAATCCTTGCTGAGATCGCAGCCCCAGGCTTTTACCTTGCTGCTTCCGCAGTTCATATTAATCTTTATCTGTATAGCATCGTTCGTTAATATCTCAAGCGCTTTATCCTCATCAAAATTCAACGGAACGCCTTTAACAAACACATCTATACTTCCCTTGCTGCTCGCAAAAGCCACATCTACCTTCATTTGGTCAAATTCCGCGCCTGAATACCCCATAGCGCACAGAACCCTGCCCCAATTCGCATCCGCACCATGAATAGCAGCCTTTACCAGACTGGAAGCCGCCACAGAACGCGCGCAGGTTCTTGCCTGTTCGCCGCTTTCAGCTCCCGTTACTTCGACTTCCATAAGACGCGTCGCACCTTCGCCATCCGCAGCGATAGCCTTCGCAAGAAATTCATTAATATAATAAACAGCTTCGTAAAAATCCTCGTAATCCGTTCCTTCCGTTTTATCTATTATGGAATTGCCCGCGCAGCCGTTTGCTATGATCGTAGCCGTATCGTTGGTGCTTGTATCGCCGTCGACCGTTACCATATTAAACGTAACGCTCGTAATCTCTTTATGCATCTTCTCAAGAACGTCTTTAGAAACTGCAGCGTCAGTCACCACATAAGCGAGCATAGTCGCCATATTAGGATGAATCATACCGGAGCCTTTAGCAATGCCGCAGATACTAACGGTCTTTCCTCCTATTTCAGTTTCAACGAATATACATTTCTCTTTTACATCCGTCGTCATGATCGCTTTATGCACTTCGTCCCCGCCGGATGAAAGGGCTTTCACACAGGTATCTGCTCCTGCGAGGATTTTATCCATATCGAGAAGCTGCCCAATTACTCCCGTAGAATAAACCATAACTTCCTCAGGCTTAATATTGAGATTTTCCGCTAACTTTACCGCAGTAGCTTTACAATCCTCTATTCCCTGCTGACCCGTACAGGCGTTAGCATTTCCGCTGTTTATAACCAACGCCCTTGTTGTAGGATTTTTGACATGCTCCATATCTATAAGCACAGGCGCAGCCTTCACCACATTTGTCGTAAATACCGCAGCGCTCACTGCAGGAACTTCGCTGTATATTACTGCCATATCTTTTTTACCGCTATTCTTCAAACCCACATGGCAGCCTGCGGCTTTGTATCCTTTAACACAGGAAACCGTTTTCCCTTCTACAATTTTCATTATTTTCACCTCTTAAATAAATCCTGCAACAATCTGAGTCAGTATCAAAGCTGCCCGCTTAATTATATTAATATTTTCAGCAGTCGTATAACTCACGATTTTTACATTAATATAATACTCCGCAAAATTATCTTTTTTATTTTGTAACCATAGTACCGATACCAGCGTCCGTAAATATTTCTATCAGCAAACTGTGCGCCACCCTGCCGTCTATTATCGCTACTTCTTTTGCGCCCTTTTCAACAGCATCCATACAGCACTGCATTTTAGGAATCATACCGCCCGATATAATGCCTTCTGATATATACTGCTTTATTTGATTTATATTAATTCTTGAAACAAAAGAATCTTCATCGTTAATATCTTTATAAAGCCCTTTAATATCGGAAAGCAATATGAATTTTTCTGCCTGCAGCGCACCGCTCACCGCGCCTGCCACGTAATCAGCATTTACATTATACGTTTCGCCCTCGTATCCTCCGGCAACAGGAGAAATGATAGGCACGTAACCTGTTTCTATAAGGTCTTTCAACAGCGCCTTATTCACTTCCTTAATCTGGCCTACAAAGCCCAGATCGTACTTTTTACCGTCCTCGGTTTCCACATATTTCTTTTCCGCTTTGAGCAGCCCGCTGTCCTTTCCACTCAAACCTACCGCATGAATACCATGGGCGCTTAAACAATTAGAAAGATCCTTATTTATCTGCCCCGAAAGCACCATTTCAACGATTTCAACGACGTGTTCGTCAGTCACGCGCTGCCCCTGCTCAAATTTTACTTCCAGGTCAACCTTGTCCAGCATCGCGTTTATTCGCTTGCCGCCCCCGTGAACTATCACAATATTTATGCCGACTAACTTCATAAGAGCGACATCCTCTATGAACTTCTTTTTCAGCTCCTCGTTTTCCATAACGCTGCCGCCATATTTAATAACAAACGTCTTTCCTGCAAATCTCTTAATATACGGCAATGCTTCGATTAATATTTCAGCTCTGTTCATAACCATCCTCCAATTAAAAACTTCATTATTTTAATAATTGCCATCAGAAATTTTATCTGCAAATTTCTGAATCTGCAAATCAGTAAATGCGTACCTCTTTTTCGATGATTTATAATTATACATTTTTATTTATATTTATGCAACCACTAAATTAAGAAATTCGGGAATAATGAACGTCGCCTGAGCAATAAATTCATAAAAATTAAGCAGATATTTTCTAACCTGCTTTCTCAGACCCGCGTCCTGCTGAACAGCCGTTAAAAAGTACCTGCCTATAATCTAATTTTATAACAAATATATGATCCTACTCGTTTATAAACGTGCCGGACTTTCCGCCTTCCTTTTTTACGAGCCTGATATCCGTTATGCGCATACCTCGGTCGACAGCCTTGCACATATCGTAAATAGTCAGCGCAGCTATCGCTACCGCATTTAATGATTCCATTTCTATGCCTGTTTTTCCGATAGTGGAAGCCTGAGCTTCTATATGGATCGCTGATTTTTCCTCATCGATTTCAAAATCCATATCTACGCCCGTGATAAAAATATTGTGACACATAGGTATGTTTGACGCCGTATTCTTTGCGGCCATAATTCCCGCTGTCTGGGCAACAGAAAGCACGTCCCCTTTAGCGACCTCTCCGTTCTTTATTCTTGCTAAAGTTTCCGGAGCCATATATATGCTGCCCTTAGCCACAGCTATTCTCTTTGTGTCAGCTTTTTCGCCTACATTCACCATACGCGGTCTGCCGTTTTCATCTATATGAGTGAGTTTTTGTTCCATTTTAACAGCCTCTTTATATTTCCTATTATATAAGCATCCGGTTTATCCGCCGATTTTATTCATATCCCTTGATATCGGCGCCGCGCCCTCGTTCAGCTTATGATGCTCCACCTTATAGCCTATTGACGCTTTCAGCGCTTCCAAAACTTCTTCGTCGCTGCCTTCTGCAAGAACCTTTTTCATATCCAGCTCGTCGTTTGAATGAAGGCACGGCTTTATTTTGCCATCGGAAGTGAGCCTTATTTTATTACACTCAGCGCAAAAATGATTGCTTAGAGCGCTTATAAAACCTACGTTGCCCTTAGCTTCCGGCAGCTTATAGTTCACAGCTACGGAAAACTTCTCTTTTTCCATCGGCTCAAGTTCAGGAAATCTTTTAAGGATTTCTTCATTTGAGATAAATCTGTAATTTTCTCCTACGTCTGCGCTGCCGATAGGCATTAATTCTATAAATCGCACGGAAATATCGTTATCCCGCGTCAGCTCGATAAAATCGCCGAATTCGTCTTCATTAAAGCCGCCCAGCGCAACTACGTTTATCTTAATAGGCGTAAGCCCCACGCGCTGAGCTTCTTTAATGCCCGCGAGCACTTTATTGAGATCTCCGCCTCTCGTTATCTCTGCATATTTCTCGTGATCGAGAGTATCAAGACTTATATTAACCCTCTTGACGCCCGCCTTTTTAAGATCTTCTGCAAGATCCGCTAACAGCACGCCGTTAGTAGTAATATCTATCTCGTCTATGCCGTCGATATCGTTCATACGTCCTATAAGATCGACTATGCTGTTGCGCACAAGAGGCTCTCCTCCCGTAAGGCGTATTTTAGATATTCCCAGCTTAGCGGCAGCCTCGGTAAGTCTTAAAATCTCCTCGAAACTCAAGATCTGATCGTGAGGAATAATATTCGATACTCCTGCCTCCGGCATGCAGTATTTACATCTGAGATTGCATCTGTCTGTAATTGAAATCCTCAGATAATTTATTTCCCGTCCAAAGTTATCTATCATATTTTGCTATTGTGATTTTTCCTTTTCAAAAATTTTGATCAGCAACTCCTGCATGATCTTCGCTAAAATAACATGGTGCTGTTATCGAAGATCGTGTCAAATGTAGAATTGCCCTGATCCTCGGATAACAGGTTCATTTCCATCTTAATCATCGAAAGCTGAAGCTCAAGATCTATCATGGAAGCAAGCTTCGTCATCGCTTCGGGATCGCTGCTTTCCGCAAGCTCAGAAAGCTCTTTGCTGGAAATCCCTCCTGTACTATAAGATACATTTGGAACTTCGACCCCATTGTTCATATATTCGTTTATCTTTTTAATATAATTTCTTGTTTCCTTAAACGGCGGTATACCTCCGTATTTTTTTACATTTCCAGGACCCGCATTGTATGCCGCCAAGGCGAGATTAACATTTCCGTCATAGCGCTCAAGCATTTGAGAAAGATACTTCGCGCCACCCATTATATTCTGCAGCGGATCGAACGGATCCTCCACGCCAAGACTCGCAGCCGTTCCCGGCATAAGCTGCATCACGCCTTTCGCGCCTGCAGAAGACACAGCATCCGGATTGAATCCTGATTCAGCCTTTGCTACCGCCTTAAGCAGATTTACAGGTACGTTATATTTTGCCGCCGCCGCATTAAAAATAGATTCAAGACTCGCCGAACCGCTGGCAGCCACATCTGAAGCTGTCACTTTACCTGAATTCATGCCGCTCGAAACCGCGGACAAAAGCGACGCAGACGCAGCCTGCGACGAACTTTCACCAGACTGCCTGCTCAGCAGCTCTACAAGCGGCGAATTTAACGCGCTTCCCTCGGAAAGCGACGCTAAAGACGAATTGTCGTTATTTAACAACGACGCAAGATATGCATTACTGCTGCCGCCTCCCAACATGGAAGCCAAAGACGCTCCGCCGTCGCTGCTAAGCATTGATGCAAAATACGGATCGCTGCCGGTAAACAACGACGCTATAGACTGATCGGAAGCTCCTCCGAGAAGTGACGCTACCAGAGAACCCGCATTTCCGCTGAGAAGCGATTGTTCTACAGATTTTCCTCCAAACAACGCCGAAATCTGAGATGACGACGACAGTCCTAAACTCCTCGCAAGCATTTCCGCAAACTCAGTATCAGGTTCATTGGATACGCCAAAATTTTCGCCGCTTACGGAATTTGCCTTTGAACTTTCAGAGGGCTTCTGCAGATTTGATATATATTTTTCATAAATACTCGATGCGTTATTTATCATAGTTTTCCCTATACTTTATATTTTAAACAATTTTACTAAATTGAATTACAGTTTACAATTATCTTATTATTTTACCACACTATTGCTAAAAGTTCCAATAATGATTATAAAATCCTGCAGAATTTTATTTCCAGTTGACGGCACGGCAAATTAATTATACATATGAAAATAAATCATATTTTATTCATTGTACGCAACTTTGTCAGTTTTAATATTATTAAAATTGTTAATTGTTTTATCTTTAATATATGCTTCTCACTAAAGCATATACAGCAATGCATTGCACACAGCGGCAGCTACCGTGCTTCCGCCCTTTCTGCCCGTAGACGTAATATAAGGAACTTCCGCCCGAATAAGCATTTCTTTAGACTCAACCACATTTACAAATCCCACGGGAATGCCTATCACCAGACGCGGAGCTACTTCTTTACTTTCTATAAGCTCGTTTAAACGAATCAGTGCCGTAGGCGCATTTCCGATAACAAATATAGTCGGTCTTTTCAGCTTCGCAGCTTTCTCCATGCTTACTATCGCCCTTGTCACTCCGCGCAGCTTTGCCTGTTCGGCTATCTCCGGATCAGCCATATAGCATACAGCCTCGCAGCCGTGCTTCGTCAGTATTTTTTTATTAATACCCGCCAACGCCATATTTGTATCCGTAACTATAACCGCTCCTTCTTTTAAAGTTTTTAAAGCCTCCTCTACCGCTCCGTCTGAAAACAATATATTATGTTCATAATCAAAATCCGCGGTAGCGTGTATCACACGCTTTATTACCTCCTTATTCTTCTTCGGCGGATTTGTCCGCATTTCCATCTCTATAATTTCCATGCTGCGTTTTTCTATATCATCGGGTTTTAAATATTCGATATCCATTCCAACCTGCCCTTATTCTTCTTATGAAATACGACGTATCTCAGCGGTTTTTCCTTCTGTAGTAAACGCTCACGACAACGCTCACAGCCAAAACGACCGCAGCAGCCGATATTATGATATCATTGTTCATGCGCAAACCCAGCAGCACAGCCGCTATGCCGATGAACCGTATCAAAAGTATAATAATATTAATATTCATATGATTTCTCCTGAATTAACCTTTTTCAAGTATCCTAAAACACTCTTCATTTTTTTCTAATACTCTTTCCATTATATTCAGATATTTATTTTGTTCAACCTCATAGTCATCCGAAAGCCGATTAGAAATATTTCTGCTCTTTATCAAAAAAATATATGTTTTACAGCTGTAAATACGCTTTGACCGCTTATAATTTGTATTTCATATCATTAATGTAAATAGTTAATCCTCAATTCCTAATCTTTGATTAACAAAATCTTCATTTCCTAAGAAATACTGGTCAATAAGTTCCCAACGTTCTGATGTACTCATCTCTTTTTCAAAAAATGCGGACATAAGATACCGTGTTTTAACAGACTTTAGTACATTATTAGTATACGTCTATCGAAAAACAGGTAAAAGAAACAGAGGCAGAAATTTCCAGTATCATAGAAAACTGGAATCTCCCATTACCACAATTACCGGGATTGACAGTGTGACAGGGGCAGTCATCCTTAGTGAGATTAGAGATATCTCCAAATTTAATAGCCCCAGAAAACTTGTGGCTTTTGCTGGTTTGGACGCCACTGTCACACAATCCGGCGAATTTGAAACAGCCAACAATGTAATGAGCAAACGTGGATCGCCTTATCTGCGGAAAGCCATTATTCAGTCTGCCCTGATCGCGTCCTTTAAAGATCCAGTATTAAGTGTCTATTATCAGAAAAAGCAGTCGGAAAGTAAACATCATCTGACATGTGTTGGAGCTGTTGCCAGAAAAATGTGCAATGTCATTTATGCCATCCTGAAAAACAACCGGTCTTACGTCCCAAAATCGAAAATTCTTTTAACCCAGTATTGTATATTACGTTTTTACAAAAAATTTAATCAGGAGGGCACTAAATGTACACATTTTCAAATTGCAAACAGTTTTATTTATCTGGCTTTTTCAAATTTTACTGCTTTAGCATAAAACGTTCCTTCCGGCATATTGCAGGTTCTTGCAGCCTGTTTTAATGTCATTTTCTTATCTCTCCATGCCTTATGTACCTCATAAAAATTATCCGGTAATGGTAACGGCGGTCTGCCAAACTTTACTCCTCTGGCTTTTGCAGCTGCAATCCCTTCCGCTTGTCGCTGGCGAATAGTCGTCCTTTCGTTTTCCGCTACAAAAGATAACACCTGCAGAACAATATCACTCAGAAAAGTTCCCATCAAATCCTTACCTCTCCTGGTATCTAAAAGCGGCATGTCGAGCACCACAATATCAATGAGTTTTTCTTTCGTAAGTATCCGCCATTGTTCAAGAATTTCTTCATAATTTCTGCCCAACCTGTCTATGCTCTTTATGTACAACAGATCGTTTGGCTTTAATTTTTTAACAAGTTTTTTATACTGAGGACGCTCAAAATCCTTGCCGGACTGCTTATCAATAAATATATTTTTCTTTGGAATTGCTAACCCATCCATGGCAATCAGCTGCCTGTCCTCATTCTGTTCTCTGGTGCTTACACGAATATAACCATATATATTTTTCATTTAACCTCCCACTTTAGTATTATCTGTAATAACAAATTGGTAATATGTAAAATATATTCCATTAATGCTAATCTCCGCTATGGTGAAAAGGATATAAAAAAATACAGCAGCCAAAATCTTAACCACTGTATTTAATAACGTTTAATTCAATTCAGAAAAATGCTTTACATTTTATTATATTTATTTCTAATAAAAACGAATTTATACTTTATCCTATTTCATTCCCATTATCCTGTAAATTTCATCTATATTAACGCTGCTTCTTATTATATCCGCCAGTTTATCATACTGCCGCTGTTTATACTCTTTCATATCAGGAACAGCAAACGAGCCGAACTCAATTCCTTTGAGCTTTGCCGCAGCGTACAGCAGCCTTTCAGAAAATTCTTTATTGTCAAACAACCCGTGCAGATAAGTGCCTATTATATTTCCGAAAACACAGCCGTCGGTATTAATATTTCCATCTCTGTTAAGCGCACTGAAACCCGATGCCGTATTATTTTCTGAATTTTTCCTGAAAGTCCTTCCCATGTGAATCTCATAGCCGCTGATCTCGATTCCTGAAAGATCCGCGAAAATACCGGAAAGCCTGCATATTTTACCGTTCGCCTGCTCGGTTCGCTTATCCTGCGCAAACTCAGTGATTACAGGCAAAACGCCCAATCCTGCAATTTCGCTTCGCACACCTTCAACGCCGGAGGCGTCAACTATTTTTTCGCCTAACATCTGATACCCGCCGCAAATTCCTATCACAATAGTTCCCGCCTTTGCAGCTTTCAAAACCTCCGCAGCAAATCCTGTATTTCGCATCCACTGCATATCGGCGGCAGTACTTTTAGTGCCGGGGATTATAATGATATCGGCAGCTCTTAATTCCGAAGGCTGCTCGGCATAGCTCACATAAACGCCGTCAGCAGCTTCTAAAGCGGTTATATCAGAAAAATTAGAAATCCTCGGCAGACGTATCACCTTAATATTAATACTTCCAGCCTTTCGTTCTAAAGATTTGTATCCATTAAAACGTTCTGTCAAACTGTCCTCATCGTCTATATCTATATCGGCATAAGGCACTACGCCCAAAACAGGCTTTCCGCATATATCTTCAAGCATTTTCAGCCCCGGCTTTAAAATCTCGATATCTCCGCGGAATTTATTTATGATAACGCCCTTTATTCTTGCCTGTTCGCTCTTCTCAAGCAGCATTACTGTGCCAGCAAGCTGAGCAAAAACGCCGCCTCTGTCTATATCTCCCACTAACAATACCGGCGCGTCGACCATTTCCGCCAGTCCCATATTTACTATATCGTCGGCTTTAAGATTTATCTCGGCGGGACTTCCTGCTCCCTCGATTACTATTATATCATTTTCAGCCGCAAGCGCATCGTAAGCCGCAAGTATTTCAGGTATTAATGTCTTTTTAAACTTAAAATAATCAACGGCAGACATATTTTCTCTTGCAACGCCGTTTACGATAATCTGAGAACCTATATCTGTGGTAGGTTTAAGCAAAATTGGATTCATAAAGACAGAAGGCTTTTTTCCGCATGCTTCCGCCTGAACCGCCTGGGCTCTGCCCATTTCAAGCCCATCATCTGTAATAAAAGAATTCAGCGACATATTTTGAGACTTAAAAGGCGCAGCAATGTATCCGTCCTGAGCAAACACTCTGCAAAGCCCTGCTGTTATCAAACTTTTTCCTGCATTGGACATAGTTCCCTGTATCATAATATTTACAGCCATGAAACGCACCTCTTTAAAGTATCAAGCATTACCTCATTTTCTTTATAAGATTTCACAGCCATACGGAAATACCGAAAAATATCTCCCTGTTCCGTAATTTCATCGCAAAGTCCTTCATAATCAGAACAATCCCGTAAAAAAACGCCTGCTTCCTCCATCAAACGCCCTAACTTTACCGGCGCTCTGAATAAAATAAAATTAACGCAGCTCTCAAATACTTTCCAATGCGCCGACTTTTCCTCAAAAATTTTTCTCAGTTCTTTCATTATATATAAACGCTGCTCTTTTACATAGCTTACCGTTTTTCTGACGTATTCCTTTTCCTTCAAAGCAGCTGCGCCAGCCAGCTGCGCAGGTCCGGACACTGCCCACGGCGGCCCGAAACAGCTTACCGCTTCGGCTGACACTCCGCTTCCAAACACCGCGTATCCGAGCCGCATGCCTGCCATAGCGAAAATCTTAGTAAAAGCCCTGATCACCATGAGCCGTGAAAAATCATTAATATATAATATCATTGAATTTTTATTGATATTTTCAACAAACTCAATAAAACATTCATCAATTATAAGCATAACATTATTTTTTTCGCAAACTGCTGCAAGGCGAAAAAGGATTTCTCTATCGAGCAGCGCGCCGGAAGGATTCATCGGACTGCATAAAAACACTGCGTCATAATCAGAGAAATTGATATCGTTTATCTGCGATTGACTGTTTAATGTGTATTTCTTCTTATAATCAACCGCTATTCGGTCATCTATATTCTCGCCCGTTTTGCCTATATACCAATAATCTATATGGCATCCATTCTGTTTTAAAGCTCTTTCGTACTCGGAAAACGACGGCACCGCTATAAGCGCCCGTTTAAAATCAAATGCACCGCAAATCCTGTATATTAGATCGGACGCGCCGTTTCCGCAGACAATCCGCTCAATATTTATATTAATATTATGATCGCTATTAAACGATTCCTTGATAGCCTGTCTTAATTTCAGACACGAACTATCGGGATATGACTCAAAGCATTCCTGATTTTCTGCAAGAATTGCTTTAACGCTCTCAGGCATACCCAAAGGATTAAGATTCACAGAAAAATCATATTTAATATTTTCCCTGCTCGCTTCTCCGCCATGGTTAAATCTTTCGATCATTACACAAACCTCATCACTATTAAAACAATTAATAAAGATAACACGAGCATAGAAGCGGTCATAGATATAGACGCAAAATACATCAGGCGATTCGCTCTTCTTATATCTTCATACTCTATTTCCCTAACGTCGTCGCCGATATACTCTTTTTCCACTCGCCTGCCGAAATAGACCGCCGGTCCCGCAAGCCTTACGTTAAGCGCTCCTGAGCATGCAGACTCCGTCTGCGCCGAATTTGGACTCTCGTGTTTCAGACGGTCGCGCATGAAAATCCTGTAAGCCGCCTTTCCATCGAATCCCGGCATAACAAACGCCCCCGCTATCATAAATAATGCTGTCAACCGTGCAGGAATAAAATTCACCGCATCGTCCATGCGCGCAGCCCATCTTCCGAAATCCATATACTTATCGTTTTTATAACCGATCATAGAATCCAGCGTATTTACTGCTTTGTAAAAATACATTCCGCCTATTCCGAAAAACGACATATAAAATAATGGCGCCGTCACGCCATCGTTCGTATTTTCCGCCACCGTTTCAACCGCCGCTCTTATAATCCCCTGTTCCGAAAGCCCGGAAGTATCGCGCCCTACTATCATAGAAACCGCCTGCCTCGCGCCCTCGGTATCGTACTCAGAAAGCGCCGCGTAAACCTTCATACTCTCCGTTCTTAAACTTTTTGCAGCTATCATATGATAACACAGAATCGACGAAGCCACCGCCGCAAGAACTTTATAAAGAATTTCCGCACTGTTTCCGCATAAAAAACTGCAAATCTTATATAACAACAAAAGTATTATTAATGGTACTAACGCTGAAATCACACTGATAAAAACTGCCGTTGCAGCTCCCGCCGCAAGTTTTCCATTCGGGCTTCCTCTCCTGAACATAATCTTCTCCGCACAGGATATCATTTTGCCGATACAAACAACAGGATGAATTATCCCAGGCGGATCACCGAAAATAAAATCAAGAAAAAAACCTGCCGCTGCGGGTATTAAAATATAAATAATATAATTTTCCAGTAACATAATGCTTCTTTTAACCCTTAAATTCCTGCAAAATTTTTAATCTGCCGTTCCTGCCGTTACATTCGCACAAAAATCCTCCGCCGTTTTTTATCTGCCAGTCGAAATATCCTTTTCCCGATTGCTCAAACGCCGAAAAAACGGACATAATTACCCCGCCGTGAATAATAAACGCCGCGTCCGCGCTGCCGCGCCGATTACTGCTCCATGAACTTTCAGCGTTAATATTAATATTTTTACAATGATTTTTAACGTCCTTTTCCAACTGCTTTATTATCCTTAAATAAGCGGCTTCACACCTTTGACGAAAACCGGCGCTGCTTTCTCCTCCGGGAAAATCCATAGTACCGCCGCTGTCTATCCATAGCTGATAATCCTTGTTGCCGGCGAGCTCACGATAATTTTTTCCCTCAAAGCTGCCGAAATCACACTCCCTCAGATGATCGCATACTGCAAAAGGTATGTCGCCGTATATCATCCGCGCAGTCTGAAGACACCGCTTCATAGGGCTGCAATATACGCGTTCTGCCGTAGGATATACGCCGCTCATAATATTAATTTCAATCTCCCGCGCACCTTCTTCGCACAGCGGTTCGTCCGTTCTGCCTATATATCGTCTTGCAAGATTCCCGCTCGTCTTTCCATGCCTTATAAAAGCGATTTTCATAACTTCCTCTTCACAGATCTATTTTATCTTCATCGCAATACCGCAGAAAACTCGTTCGACGGAATCCGCTTTTTCTGCCAGCCTGCAGCAAAGCCGACCAACTGCCTGCCGGTAAACCCGTTCTTCTTTAATTACAGGAACAATACCAAGCCCTACTTCGTCGCAGATTATTATTGCATCCGCTCTAAAGCACGAAATCAGTCCGTCCAAAAAATCTGAATTATCAAACGCTTCATCCAAAGTAAAATCTGAAGCGAAATCTTTAACCGAATTTAACCACAATTCGATTTCTAAATCAACTTCCTCAGTTAAACCATTTCTCACAAGCCGGCGCACATATTCATGCAAATTATAAACACACTTCGCATGAAACATTTCCTGCAGCCCTGCCTGCGTACAGTCGAAAATTTCATCATCTGACAGTTTATATCTGTTCACCGCAAAACTCAGCTTGCCCTGTTCACGTCCTCCGATTATCAATCTCATATACGCCCGCTACCTGAAAAGAAATAAAAAAATTATTAATAACAAAAGTTCTGTAACCTGAATCAGCCAACCGCAAAGGTCGCCTGAAATTCCGCCAAACTGATGTATCGCCATAATCCTGAAATACAAATATACCACAAAAATTCCCGCCGGAAAAGCGAAGCCCGACCAGCCGAACATCTTAATCGCCTCAGCGCAGCATAAAATTATAACTATTAAAGACACTAACGCTAAATATTTTCTATTTGTAAAAATTACAAATGTATACAACATACCTTCCTTTTTTGATGTTCTGATGCTTGCCGCTGATAACGCTGTCAGCGCCCTTGAAGCAATAAAAATCACCAATAAATATACAGCGAAATCACGCAGCCGATCCGCCGGCTCACCGGGTCCGTCCGCTCCTATAATCCATAAGCCCTGAAGTCCGCCTATCATACTGTAAATTTCATACAATACGGCGAACATCATCAATATATATATAATAGACGATATGACGCTGAAAGCTCCAACATGAGGATCATTTAATATGTAATGTTTCTTTTTAACCTCCGCATGGGAATTTAATGCGTCCGACGTATCTAAATAGCCGTCCAGATGGATTCCGCCCGTTACAAAAAAAGGAACTGCGCAGGCTCCTGCTCCAAATAGCACCGGCGAAAAACCTAAAGTAACGCTGATAATAAGCCACGCAACTTCAGTTATCCCCACAATCAATCCCGTTAAAGGCAAAAAATACAGACAATATTTTAATGTAGCGTTATTCATTTCCAATTTAGGCATTGGAATCTTTGTATACATCGAAATCGCTAATCCGATGGATTTTAAGAAATTCATAATCATCTCCCTTTATCATAAT
>JAAVYD010000056.1 GCA_022790955.1 Bacillota bacterium | reverse complement strand
TTATAATTTTTAATGGAAAATCAGGGTTTTTTGTGATAGAGTGTAGTTGTCAATCTATAGAATTTTTAATTTACAGAAAATTATAGTTTTCTGTAAATCCGACAACAGTTGAATATCAACGAATATAGAAATAATCCAGATTTTTCTATATTTTTAAATTTTAAAAGAATGGCGTATATAGTATGTTTAATTATATTTAATACTATATCTCGTATATTTATCTATATGAAATCAAATACATAAATTCCTCAATTTACAAAAAGCAACACCCCCGTTGTGTAAAAACAGGGATGCTGCTTTGTATATTTTATTCAATTAACCGAAATCGGCTTGAATTTTTAAAGTTATACTCTTTCTACTACCATTGCGGTACCCATGCCGCCGCCTATGCAAAGTGTTGCCAGACCGTATTTTGAGCTGCGTCTTTCCATTTCGTAAATAAGAGAAACAAGAATCCTGCAGCCGGACGCTCCAATAGGATGACCTAATGCGATAGCTCCGCCGTTTACATTGAGTTTCTCAGGATCGAAGCCGAGATCCTTACCCACTGCAAGAGATTGAGCTGCAAACGCTTCGTTTGCTTCAATTAAATCTATCTGATCCATAGTGAGATCTGCTTTATCTAATGCTTTCTTTGTAGCTGGAACCGGACCTATACCCATGATAGACGGATCTACGCCTGCCGATGCATAAGAAACAATCTTTACCAGCGGCTTAATACCAAGTTCAGCAGCTTTATCTGCAGACATCACGACTACTGCAGCCGCTCCGTCGTTAATACCCGAAGCATTAAGCGCCGTAACCATACCGTCCTTTTTAAATGCAGGTTTCGCTCCGTCGTAAGCATCTCTTGAAATGCCGATAGCCGGATGTTCATCTGTATCGAAAACGACTTTGCTTCCATCCCACTGAGGAACTTCTACCGGTACTATTTCGTCTTTAAACTTTCCTGATTTTATAGCTGCTTCACACTTCTGCTGAGAAGCGAAAGAAAAATCGTCCTGTTCTTTTCTGCTTATATTCCATTGATCCGCTACGTTTTCAGCAGTTATGCCCATATGAAGTCCGCTGAATGTGTCTGTAAGACCGTCTTTCAGCATAGCGTCTTCCATAGTTGCAGCTCCCATGCGCGCTCCCCATCTTGCCTTAGGCACAAGATACGGCGCCATGCTCATGCTTTCCGTACCGCCTGCAACTATAATATCAGCATCGCCCGCTTTAATTATCTGCGCCGCCATACTTATACTCCTCAGACCAGAACCGCACATTTTATTCACAGTCATAGCCGGAACTTCCTGCGGAATACCTGCTCCCATAGCCGCCAGCCTTGCCACGCTCTGACCCTGACCTGCCTGCAGTACACAACCATAGATAACTTCATCTATCGAAGTCGGATCTATGCCTGCGCGTGAAACAGCCTCCTTAATAGCCACTTCGCCTAAAGTAACCGCAGTTACATTGTTTAAAGATTTGCCGAAACGCCCTATTGGAGTTCTTGCAGCGCTTACGATTACCACTTCTTTCATGTTAGTTACCTCCTGAATAAAATGTACTAAGTGTGATTAATTTTTTACTATCTGCCCAAATAGTAATTCTATATTTATGTTTATATTTTAGCACAAAAAATTGATATTGCCAACCATTATCCAACATATAGTTTGTATACGTTTTTTCCACAGTTTATAATAACAAAATATAATTATAAAAACAGCAAAAATAATCTTCCTACCCGTTGATTTAAAATACACTTTAATAATGCGGGAATTACGCTTCAATCTTTTTATAAATTTTTGATTTTTTATTCAACCCGTTGTGCCATTAAATCGGCTTGTTTTAGCCGTATTATAATCAATAAATAGTATTTAATGTTATTAATAACGCAATATATTGATAAACAATAAAAGTGATTTATAGTAAAATTGCAAAATGACTCATTAGGTAATCATACTATTATCAATTAATTCTGTATACTGTATTGATTTCTGTTAATAGTACAATATATTGATATTGAGTACCTGATTTTTATTAACACAACGCGTTAATTCAACCAAATATATATAATCCTGTTTTCCGTTTTATTAATCTAAATTACGCCAAATATCAGATTCAGCTCTTAAAATCTAAAAACACCCCGCTCATTATTCCAATAAAATATACTAAAATAACTAACGGGGTGATTTGATATTTACAATAAATTTTGCCGGATGCCTGCCCGCCGCAAAGCGACCGCAAAAAATCCCTATCGATTAGTACTTGATTATACCGAACTGAGCCAACGTGTAGAATACCAGTATAACTACAAGCAGAACCGGAGCTATATATTTTATGATAACTTCATAAAGAGTTTTTCTTCCGAGTCTTTCGCCGTTTTTAGTAGCTTCCCCGACAATAGTATCCGTTCCGACTACCCAGCCGACCAGAATACACGTAAAGAGCGCCACCAGCGGCATTAATACGCTGTTGCTCAGGAAATCGAAGAATGTTAAGAAATCCATGCCAAGCAGCTTTATGGACGCCCACGGACCGTTTCCAAGAGAAGACGGCACGCCTAAAATAACAGCCCACACTAAAACGAGCAGCGCAGACATTTTTCTTGATAATTTCAGCTTGTCCATAATCATTGAAACTACGGCTTCCATAATCGAAATCGAACTTGTAAGCGCAGCGAATAAAACCAGAATAAAGAACAGCGCGCCTATTATTTTTCCGGCTGCCATCTGCGCAAATACCTTAGGCAGAGTTATAAACATAAGCCCCGCGCCGCTGGACTCAAGTCCGGCTTCGCCGCTGAAAATATAAACGGCAGGCACCACCATCAAACCTGCGAGCAGAGCTACTATTGTATCGAAAATTTCGATCTGATTTGTGGATTTGGTTAAACTTATTTCGTCTTTTGCATAAGAACCGTAAGTTATCATTATACCCATAGCTAAACTCATCGAGAAGAACATCTGACCCATTGCCGCGCAGATGGTTTTCAGCGAGAATTTAGAAAAATCAGGCAGCAGATAATATTTCAGACCTTCTCCCGCGCCAGGAATTGTAAAAATATAAATAGAGATTCCTATAGTCATTAATATTAACAAAGGCATAAGTATCTTACTTACTTTTTCTATTCCCTTTTCTACTCCAAGTATAATAATTAACGTTGTTGCTATTAAGAAAACAGCAAAAAATGTTAATGGAGAGGCGGTGCCGCCTACAAATTCACCGAAGAACGAATCTCCTGCTGCTGCAGTCCCATCTCCTGCGATAAATACGGTCATATATTTTAATACCCAGCCGCCGATAACGCAGTAATATGGAAGAATTACTGCCGGAACGATAGCCGCGATATAACCTAAAAATCCAAATCGCTTATCTAAAGTTTTATAAGCCGCGATAGGACTCAGCTTAGTTTTTCTTCCGATTGCGATTTCCGTAGTCATTAGCGCAAAACCAAATGTAAGGGCAAGTATGATATATACAAAAATAAATATACCGCCGCCGTACTGTGCAGCTAAATATGGGAATCTCCACAGATTTCCCAATCCTACTGCGCTGCCTGCGGACGCTATGACAAATCCCATGCCGCCCGTAAAGCTGCTTCTTTCTTTCATAAAAAACCTCCTATATACATCCTCCCGAAACATAAAACCCTGCTGTCTGCACAAGAGCTTAACCCTGAAATTTTTTGCTCCTTTAAACCTCCGGATTTTGTGTAATATGCATATGATTTATTGATAAAATCTGCCTATTGTTTCGGCTAAATTGTTTCGTAATATTTTTGGCAATATCAATAAATATAAAAAATATTACGGAAACATTTATATATTTTCCGTGTTAACATATCATATTTTCGCCTAAATTTCTACAATTTACACAATTTCACAATTTATTTCGGTAAAATTACACATATACAGGTTTAATTATTGCCAATACCTGAGCTTTTCCATGATAAAAACACATTTATAATCAATATTAATGAACTAAATCCACTTGTCGCCCTATAATTTCCTCTGACTCAATACACTGCAATGTTTATTATACTAAATATCAAAATATACTTCATTTATGTTTAATTTTTTATAAATTGATATCCGCCAAATAAAACACCCCGTCTATCGTCAGGATAAATACCTTATGATAAACGGGGCGCTGCGTCCTTTTCAGGACGGTATTGCTTCGACGCAGTTCCTCTTATATAAAAAGCTTTAAATCCGGCTGCTATGTATCCCCAGATTAACTGTGAGCGGGTGATCTCCCGCCAAGCTGCTTAATATATTAATACTATTCACTTTTTACTAATATCAGATTAAATTCCCCATATTCTTCTGATATTTATCCTGAATTTTCTCAGAATACGCGCCTGCGCTTCCCTAAACGCTTCCCGATTCCGATTGATAAACCCTATTAGTTAGCCATACTGACTCCTACATTTGACGCCATTCTCTCAACCACCCGACGAAAAGCCAGCATATCATCGTCTTCTACGCCGTCGGTCATAAGATTTTCAAAACTTCCATCCATAGACAACAGACGGTTTTTAAGCTGATCGTCGGTTATCTTTAAGGACAGATGGTTTACCCTCCTGTCGGAACGATCCTTTACAACATCAATAAAACCTTTGCGGGTAAGCGAATCAACCGATCTGCATATGAGCGACTGTGAAATATTCAATTTCTGCGCTATTTCTTTCGCAGTATCCACATCGGGATTCTTGAGCATATAAATCATCATCGCTGTTTCATTCGGCGTAAAACTATACCCGTCTAATGTTGCTTTGCAGTTTTCCTGATACTTTTTTATCATATCGGAAAAAATTGATAAATATTTTACATTTCCGGAATTTCCGTGCATTTTTACTCCTCCCTAATCAATTAACACACCTTTTTATCTTTTTCATTGTTTTTATTTATCAGCTCATCGAGCAGATTACAAACATATCCCACATCGACAGGCTTATCAACGTGACAAGTGAAGCCTGCATTTAAACTTCTCAAATGATCGGTTTCAGTACAGAATCCTGTCATTGCGATTATCGGTACGGCGCATGCGTCATATCTTCCCGAACTTCTTATCTGCCGCGCCGCTGTCAAACCGTCCATTTCCGGCATCTGCACATCCATCAATATCCCATCGAATTCCCCCGCTTTTGAACTTAAAAACTTATCGACTGCTTCCCGTCCGTTTTTGGCAGTTTCAACTATAAGCCCTTCGGCTCTGAACAGATCGCCGATAATACCCAAACTCAGCTCACTGTCGTCGACCAATAAGATTTTGCATCCCTTAATGCCTTTAATCTTACGAACTGCTTTAACTGTCGGCATTTTCACACCATGTTCCAATTTTAACCTGAAATAAAATTCAGACCCTTCACCGACGCGGCTTTTAACCATAAGATCAGAACCGAGCAGATTTAACAATCCCCTGCTGATACTCAGTCCCAGACCATTGCCTTGCTCCATGCAACATTCTCCGGATTTAACGACCCTCTCAAACGGCATAAAGATCTTTTCAATATCTTTATCTTCTATCCCGATTCCGTTATCTTTAACAGCAAACTCGTAAATCCCGCTTTCAGGTTCTGTAACCCGCAATTCTATCACGCCGCCCCTCGGCGTGTATTTTACTGCGTTTGTAACGAGATTGAATATAACCTGCTGTATTCTATTAGGATCTGAAACAACCAGATCATGATTTACAGATACATCAGCATAAAACGTCTGATTCTTTTTCTTTGCCATAGGCCGATACAAAGCCTCAATACCTCTGATAAAATCCGAGATATAAAACGCTTCGTTTGCAAGTTTCATTTTCCCCTTGTCTATACTTGCAAAATCTAAAATATTGTTTGTCAGCGATAAAAGATACTTTGCTGCATTTTCAAAATTGTCCATACATTCAGTCATTTTATGAACATTACCTGCAGACTTCCTGGAAAGCTCGGAAATACCCATCATTAAATTCATAGGCGTTCTTATTTCATGACTTATCATCGACAGAAACTTGCTGTTCGCATCTGCGCTCGCATTAGCGTCCACAATTTCCTGCATCAGTGACGCCACGCGCTTACGGCCCCTGATCCTTATAGCGCTTATTAAGATTCCAAGACATTCCAAACCTGATAGAAGGACTCCCATAATCACAGCATACAGATTGGCATACACATTTTTGCCTAACATTTCAGCATCTTTCATCATGCACAATGTTAATATTACCATGCCGCTTGCGGCAACCGTTATAAGCAGAACAACGGTATACATTACACAATCGATCCTCTTCTCATCTCTCCCAATCTTCATGACTATTCCCCCTAATGTAAATCCTTATTACATTAATAGTTTATCACCTAAAATTTACTCCGCTCAATGAAAATCATTTGTCAAAAGATACACGTATTCGACAAAAGTTTACATTAATGGGATGTATTCTACGATTCCATTCGGTTCGGCGACAAAAATTTTAATAGCCGATTATGTATAAAATATCCTTTTATATTATATAAACTGGAAACCCGAATAATAAAAGACATACCAACTCAATATATTATTAACAAATAACACAAGCTGTAAATCGCCTTATATTAAAAATTTTTATGCTTATTATAAAAAATGACTTCAACACAAAAAACGTCTGTAATAAAGGCTTTAAAGACTCTATACGGTTATTAATCCGGTGATAGTCAAGTAACATAATATTACCGAAGATGTTATAATTTAAAAATCAGAAAAATATTTATTAAATCATATAATTACTAAAAATTTTTAAGTACATAATTATTATATTATGTTAATATCTATTTTTTCCCATTTCAAAATAAAAAACAAGTATACAAAATTAAGATAAGCCCATATAAATGTATTATTTCTACTAATTTTAAATTATTACATAATTATCCTTGCTATATTTAACAAAATCCCATTAAATACAACTGTACTTTTAAACTTTTAGTCTTACATTATACTGTTATATATTTACAGTATATTCAAATTAATATTACATTATGCACTGATTTATGATATGTAAATCATACAAAATCATATCCATTTATTATTTTTACAAACAAATAAATACTGCCAAAATCTATCTAATAAAGTATAAAACTTCCACTATAAATTATAAAAAATAAAACGAACCGACCCTGATTATGAATCCGAGCCGATCTGTTTTAATACTTTATCGTGTTAGAAAATGTTCTTGACTTTACTTAATTTTTTATAAAAAGTGATAATTATGTTAACCGAAATATAAAATATCGCTGTATTTTTCCGTTGATATTATTTTTATTCAAATATCTCACTAAGTGACTCATTTAATACTACTTTTTTTATAGCCATGGCGAAAAGCGGAGCAACCGACAAAGTTTTTATCTTATCTATACGTTTTTCTGCCATAAGCGGAATAGTATTTAAAAGTATCATTCTTTCGATTTCAGAATCTTTGATACGATCTATTGCAGGACCTGACAGAACTCCGTGAGTAGCACATGCATATACTTCTTTCGCCCCCAGTTTTTTAAGCGCCGCAGCCGCATTAGTTATAGTTCCTGCCGTATCTACCATATCGTCTACGAGAATTACAGTCTTGCCTTCCACATCGCCGATTATATTCATAATTTCAGAAACATTAGGCTTAGGACGCCTTTTGTCTACTATTGCAATAGGACAATCCAGATGATTAGATAAAGAACGGGCTCTCAGTACGCTACCAAGATCAGGAGCGGCAACGACTACATTGTCGTCTATCGCGCCTGCTTTTATCTGTTCCCTGAAATATTTACCCAAAATAGGAATGCCCAGCAGATGATCTACGGGAATATCGAAATAGCCCTGAATCTGCGCAGCATGAAGATCCATAGAAATAACCCTGTCCGCTCCGGCAACGCTTAACAAATCTGCGGTTAACTTTGCCGTTATCGGATCCCTTGCCTTTGATTTTCTGTCCTGCCTCGCATATCCGTAATACGGAATAACTGCGTTAATCCTTCCTGCGGAAGCTCTTTTCATGGCGTCTATCATAATAAGAAGCTCCATAAAATTATCATTTGTAGGATTGCATGTCGATTGAACAATATACACATCAACCCCTCGCACGCTCTCCCACAGGCTGACGGAAATCTCTCCATCGCTGAACTTATTTACGGTAGCCTTACCCAAAGGCTTTCCTAATATTGCCGCGATCTCCTCAGCCAGCACGGGATTTGCATTCCCCGCAAATATCTTATAATCACTATACACGCCGTTTTTCATTTTGCCCTCCGCAATTTTATATTATATTTAATTTAATGCTTCTACAGCATTGATGCGTAATGAAGCCCGACTCCTCTGACCAGCGCTAACCGCTTTGCCGCTAGAAAAACAGCAGCCTGTTAAACCTGCCTGATTTACGCTAAAGTTGTCATTCGCTGTCTTCTATGAGTCCTTTCATGCATCTTACCATTTATATCTATTTCTTTTTCTTTAGTAATCCTTTTGATTCTACCCAACCCGGAAGTACGGTTTCCTTTGACCTTCCTACGCACAAAGCTCCTTTTTCAACATCCGTTGTAACCGTAGTTCCTGCCGCAATGTAAGCGTCCTCTGCAACGCTGACCGGCGCAACAAGATTGGAATTACTTCCTATAAACGCCCTGTTCCCTACCGTTGATCTGTTTTTATTAACTCCATCATAATTCGCAAAAATAACGCCACAGCCAATATTTACTTCTTCACCAACATCCGCATCGCCTATATAAGCCAAATGAGCCGCCTTGGAACCGTCGCCGAATTCAGCGTTTTTCAATTCCACAAAATCTCCAACCTTACAGCCGGAACCGACATGGCTGTTTGGTCTCATGTAAGCGAACGGACCGACATGAGTATTTTCGCCTATTGAACTGTCTAAAATCACAGACTCTAAAATATCGGTGCCGTTTCCCACCGAGCTGTTTTCTATTATCGTACCCTTACCGATAACACAACCTTTGCCGATAACAGACCTGCCTTTCAGCACAACACCCGGCCAAACTTCCGTATCATTTCCTATTTCAACATCTTCTTCTATATAAACAGAATCTGGATCTATAATAGTAACTCCATTAAGCATATGCCTGTCCGCATTCCTTCTGCGCATTATCTTAACAGCTTCTGCAAGCTGGACCCGATTATTAACGCCCATTATCTCACCAGCGTCTTTTACGGTAAATGCGCCTGCTCGTTTGCCTGATTCCACTGCCATTCCGATAAGATCTGTAATATAATACTCGTGCTGAGCGTTATCTGCATTCAGCAATCCTGATTTCTCTTTTAAGAACGATGCTTCAAAACAATACATTCCTGCATTTACTTCTTTGACAGCTTTTTCTGCTTCGCTTGCGTCTTTTTGCTCCACTATTCGAAGCAGTTCGCCGTTTTCTCCGCGAATTATTCTACCGTATCCGAATGGATCATCAAATACGGCTGTTAAAACGGTTACAGCGTTCTTTTCTTTTTCGTGACAGGCAGAGAATTCTTTAAGAGTTTCCGCCGTGATCAGCGGAGTATCTCCACATAATACGAACACGCTACCGTCATTTGGAAGCATATCAGCCGCCTGCATCACTGCATGACCAGTACCAAGCTGCTCCTGTTGAATAACAAAACGCAGGTTATCCCCGAAAACTGTTTCGCGTACCTGCTGCGCACCGTGCCCAATAACTGTTATTATATCATCCACACCTGCCTTTTCTGCCTTAGATACTATATGAGAAAGCATAGGCTTTCCGCATACCTCATGAAGCACTTTTGGTTTATCGGATTTCATACGGGTTCCGGCCCCTGCCGCTAAAATCACGGCTGTTTTACAACTCATAAATATTCTCCTGTTTATTTTCTTAAATAACGCACTGAATATATTAATAATTTGTCATCATCAGAATATATTTAAAACTATTTTTTCGCGGATGAAACTATGAATTTAATATCAAGGTCAGCAAATTTTAATATTTCTTATATCATTATCCTGACTGAACATACCAAAATCTGACCTTAAAGACGATAAAAATGAGTTTCAGATGTACCCTGACTATACTTATGACCTGAAATCAGGTTATTTTTCTTTAATATTCCGAAATTATAAGCCTAAAATCGGCTATATTATAAAACACTTAAAAGTATAACACAACCGATTTTACTAATAAATATTCCTTGACACTTTTAACTCGTAAAAGTATAATAAATACAATCGAAAAGTTATTATAACGTTAAATCCAATGAGCAAAAATAGTAACCGATCTAACAATGTTTCAGCGAACCGGCGTATGGTGCAAGGCCGGTACATTTGATTTCGGCGAATGGGTTTGTCAGGAGCAAAGGGGAAAGGCTGCAAAGCTCTGTATCCAATGCCGCGTTTCTCGCGTTACAGGGAAAAGATATCGTTTTTATATTAACTAACGCTAACAAATCTAAAAACCGTATCTTATTAAGATAAAAAGTTTCGGCTTTTTGAATTAGGGTGGCACCGCGAACATATCGTCCCTGGGGGGAAGATATGTTTTTTTGTTTTTTGCGGATATAATCTTAATAACCCTGTCCGGTATTTTAATCGGATTTCGATATTTAAAAACTGCAGACAGCTATTTTGCAAAACATTTGCAACAATTATCAACAAAATGGACAACATGCCGTATTATGGATCAGCAACAAAAAGTTTTGTCCATATCAATTATTAAATTTAAGGAGGGAAATACAATGAAAAAAATTTTATCAGCCGTTTTATCGGCAGCATTAATCTTAACAGCGTTCACAGCCTGCGGCAACGACGCGGCGCAAGGTTCTTCCGGAGCTGAAGACAATGCAAATTCATACACTATAGGCATTTCTCAGTTTGCGGAGCACGGTTCTCTTGATAACTGCCGTGAAGGCTTCATTGCAGGGCTCGCAGAAGCAGGCATAAAAGAAGACGAAAACCTTAAAATTCACTATCAGAATTCTCAAACAGATACAGGAACAGCCCGCACCATTGCAGACAGCTTCGTATCCCGTAAGGTAGACCTCATCTGCGCTATCGCTACGCCTTCTGCAGGCAGCGCCCTTGCAGCAGCAAAGTCAACAGATATTCCAGTAATTTATACCGCGGTATCCGATCCAAAAGCAGCGGGCTTCGTAGACGACAGCGGAAACAATATCGGAAACATTACAGGTTCTTCCGATATACTTCCAGTAGAAGATCAGCTTAAAATGATTCGCGAAATGATGCCCGACGCAAAGAAGATCGGCATACTATACACTACAAGCGAAATGAATTCCATCAGCACCATTGAAAGATATAAAGAACTTTCAGACAAATACGGCTTTGAGATCGTAGATTCCGGTATCAACGTTATCGCAGACGTCGATATGGCTGCCGCGGATCTCGCGTCAAAGGTAGACTGCATCTGCAACCTCACGGACAATACGGTAGTGGAAGCTCTTCAGACTGTTATCACGAGAGCTACCGAGAAAAACATCCCTGTATTCGGCAGCGAGATAGAACAGGTTAAAAACGGCTGCGTTGCTTCTATGGGAATAGATTATATAGAACTCGGAAAGCAGACGGGACTTATGGCTGCCAAGATATTAAAAGGTGAAGAAAAGGCTGCAGATATGAAATTCATCAAAGCAGATAAATCTCAGCTTTATGTAAATACTGCGGCTGCGGCTAAGATTAATATGACTCTCGACGAAAATTATATCTCAAGCGCCGTTGAAAAATTTGATAAAATCGAAGCGTAACAACCGCATAACGTATACAATATAACCAATTAAACAAACTATCCAGGGCGATACGAAACAATATCGCCCGTTTATAATCCGCGTACTTGATAATCGTTAAAAAAGACAAGGAAAATGCAATGTGATAAAATAGTTCTTATATCCCATTTTATACGTTTACTTCCTTATCTTTTAAAAACACAGTTTGTATTTACTGTATTTCAGCAAACAAAATGGACGCAAAAGACGCAGACGGGCTTGCCGCCCGTCAGGGGAAACAATACATTCCACGCTGCAGTTTATCCGCCGAACTTTACCGATTTTCGAGTACGCCAACTATATTACACAGGAGGTATAGATTTGACTTTACTTTTAAGTGTATTTGAACAAGGTATGATATACGCCATAATGGGACTCGGCGTTTATATTACATACAAAATTCTGGACTTCCCCGACCTGACCGTGGACGGCAGCTTTCCGCTGGGAGCGGCAATAGCGGCGTCTATGATAAGCAAAGACGCGAATCCGGTTCTTGCAGTCCTGGTATCCTGCGTCGCGGGCATGATCGTCGGTATTTTTACAGGGATAATCCATGTAAAATTAAAAGTCCGCGACCTGCTTTCAGGAATCGTAATGATGACCGCCCTTTACACGGTCCATCTTCGCATCGCCGGTATGGCGAATCTGCCGATATACGGCAAGCACACCATTTTTGACAACGATCTTGTAAACAGTATATTCAAAGGCTCGGCAGCCCAGTTTAAAACCGTCATAATTATATTTATAGCCACAATGATATCAAAATATCTGCTGGACTGGTATATGAGCACTAAATCCGGCTTTATGCTGCGGGCTGTTGGCGACAACGAAACGATCGTTACTTCCTCCGGAGTGGATAAGGGCAGAATGAAGATAATAGGTCTTGCAATTTCAAATGCTCTCGTAACTATGAGCGGTTGCATCTTTGCTCAGCAGCAGGGTTTCTACGATGCTTCTATGGGACCGGGTACTGTTGTTATCGGACTTGCAAGCGTTATAATCGGCACAAGCCTTTTCAAAAAGGTGACTCTTATACGGGTTACTTCGAGCGTCGTTATCGGCTCGATACTTTATAAAGCCTGCGTGGCTCTCGCAATTAAAGCGGGACTTCCTTCCACAGACTTAAAGCTAATTACAGCTATTTTATTCCTCGCTATCCTGATTGTCGCCATGGACAGAAAAAGCAAGGTTCAGCCGACGGAAAAAGGCTCGTCCGGCTCGGAACCGGTTTTATCCGATAATAACAATACCGATTCAGACAGCAGGGAGGTGTAAATCATGCTCGAATTAAAACATATAGATAAAATTTACAACATAGGTACTGTAAACGAGCAGCTTCTTTACAACGATTTTAACCTTTCCATAGACGACGGCGAATTCGTTTCCGTAGTCGGCAGCAACGGTTCGGGCAAAACCTCCATGCTCAACGTAATCTGCGGCAGCATAGATATAGACCGCGGTTCTATCGTAATCAACGGCTCAGATATCACCAAAATGAAGGATTTTGTACGACATAAAAAAATCGGCAGGGTTTTTCAGGATCCGGCTAAAGGTACCTGCCCGAATATGAATATCATAGAAAACCTGTCCATTGCGGATAACAAAGGCAGATTTTACGGTCTGGGACGCGGCGTAAATAAAGCCAGAATAAACGATTATAAAGAAATGCTCAGAGAGCTTAACCTGGGGCTCGAAGACAAAATGGATATTCCGGTAGGCGCGCTTTCCGGCGGTCAGCGTCAGGCGCTGGCGTTAATAATGGCGACTCTCACACCCATCGAGTTTCTGATTTTGGACGAACACACTGCTGCTCTCGATCCAAAAACGGCTGAGATAATCATGCAGCTTACAGATAAAATAGTAAAAGAAAAAAACGTTACGACCATAATGGTTACTCATAATCTGAGATATGCCGTAGAATACGGAAACCGCATTATTATGATGCACCACGGGAATATTATACTCGATAAAAAAGATAAAGAAAAATCTGCTACCAACGTAGACGATCTTCTCAGCCTGTTTAACGAAATCAGCATAGAGTGCGGAAATTAATACTTACAGGTTTATCGCATCGAATATCATGCGGTAAACCTTTTTATATTAATATCACCTTTCTTTAAAATTCATATCATAAAACGTCATATATATTTTTCACAGAATTTAATATCCGCTTTTCTTTCATCCTTATACAGCATATTAAAATATCACAGAAGAATTATATTAATATAACCCGTTGTACTATTAAATTGGCTTGTTTTAGCAGTATTATAATCAATAAATAGTATTTAATATTATCAATAACGCAATATA
>JAAVYD010000185.1 GCA_022790955.1 Bacillota bacterium | reverse complement strand
ATCGGCTTTTAATGCGTGTCCAGGATGAACAGGCAAGGACTTTTTATGCAGAAGAATGTGCAAAATCTGCGTGGAGTGTCCGGCAGCTGGAACGGCAGATTAACACCATGTACTACCAGCGCATTTTAGCAAGTCAGGATAGGGTGGCCTCCATATTGTTCCAGTGTAATGCATACAAGAACCTCCTTGTCTTTTTTTGCCATTATATCATGGTGCGGAGAAAATAAAAGTACGGTACTTTTTTGTAGTACCTTGCTTCTTGATTGCAAAGAAGATATAATACCATCAGGAGGTTATGAAAATGAGGAAAACAGAAACAGCAATCTAACGCTGTAAAACGATGTCAACGCTCCAAAAAATCTTAGGTGGCAAGTGGAAACTTGAAATTCTTTACTATATTGCTTTTAATGACATTCATAGATTTGGAGCGTTGCGCCGCCAACTTGGTGAAATTACAGAGTCATCCCTGACAAAACAGCTTCGGGAATTAGAAGACGATGGGTTTTTGATCCGGCATGATTTCAAGGAGATTCCGCCGAGAGTAGAATATACTCTGTCTGATTTAGGCCGGAGCTTCATGGATGTGATTGACTACATGAAAACCTGGGGCGATCAGAATTTGCCGGAAGAAAGATGACCTGTTTCACTCTGTTTTGAACGTTTGATTATCATAGAATAAGCGAAAACTATCAGTATTGCGAATTTGTGACATACTCCTTATCCTTGCATAATGGAACAAATAGAGTATCGTTTTAATTAAAAATGCGTGTGTGACAACAAGAATGTTGCTGCCATCAGGATAGGCCGATCCAACGGATACAAGCAGTTCCTTTAGCCGTTTGCTTATCTGCTCAAAGGTTTCTGCCATTCCAGTAGTATCATGCTGTTTGATTGCTGCGGCAACCTCTGGAAGTCGTTTGTTCATTTCAGAAAAGGAAACGCCTCCCAGCCATTCCGACACTTTTTTGATAAAGATGGTGTTTTGTTCTGCTTCCATTACTCCAAGACACCATTCCCGCAAGCGAGCATCCTGATGTATTGGAATATCGGGATGACCGTGTTCTTCTAACATCAGCCGAGCGGTATGGAATGCCCGGTATGTATCGCTTGTGTATGCTGCTTGAAATACAACGGAAGATAGGGACTTCCCCAACTCCTTTGCCGCCTGCTTTCCTGATGCGGCCAAGGGGGCGTCAGCCCATCCCTGCGCCCTGTCAAGCCGATTCAACAAGGTTTGCCTGTGGCGAACGATATAAAAAGTAATCATATTTTCCCCTGTAATATTAACTGGATGTATCTCCGATGTGCAAAATTTACTGATGTGCCCGAATATATTCAGCCTTGACTTTATCAATCGTTTTTCCACCAATACCAAAATTCT
>JAAVYD010000055.1 GCA_022790955.1 Bacillota bacterium | reverse complement strand
TATTATTGTTTTGAAACTTCAACATAACAGTGCCTTCTTTATGATTTGGGATTTTTTATTTTAGAATAGCACATTTTGTTGAAGTTTTTTTGCTATTTCATCAAAATTAAATAGCACAACGGGTTAATTTAACCCGTTGTGTTATTAAATTGGCTTGTTTTAGCAGTATTATAATCAATAAAAGTGATTTACAGTAAAATTGCAGAATGACTCATTGGATAATCATACTATTATCAATTAATTTTGTATATTATATTAATTTCTGTTGATGATATAATATATTGAGTATTTAATTTTTATTAGCACAACGCGTTAATTTAAAAAGCATAAATTTATAAACGGATAAAAATCAGTTTATAAATGACGCAGATTCCGTCGATAATTATTAAGCTCATTTTCGCCTATATCGTTGATTATCTTATCCAATAATGATGTGAGTTTATTTTTGTCGTCCGGCAGTTCTCCCTGTATCTGGATTATGTTAGAGGCTCCCAGAGCTGCAAACCGTACGGGAATCGCAAGATTTTCGACTAATATTTTTAATTCTTCGTATTTTTCGATTTCTGTTTCCTCATGCCAATTTCCTTTCAGTATTTCCTGATAAAGTTCAGAATCAGAAAAGACGGTCAGCATATTAGCGCCTATTATTTTAGGATTGAGCCGGTTGCATATTGCAGCCGTTGCTTTTGCGCCGCGGACGCCTTTACCAGCGCCGCATATTCCGACCAGATAAAAGAAATTGTAACTGATTCCCGCATTATCCAGCCGCTTGCATTGTGTGAGAATTTCCGCCGAATCATATCCCTTATTCATAAATCTGAGGGCTTCGTCGTCTCCTGTTTCTATACCTATTGTCAGACCGTCAAAACCAGCGGTTTTAAGAGCGTGAAGTTCTTTATCGGTTTTTAATGTGATGTCAGTTATTCTGGCGAAGCATCCTATGGTTTTATTTTCAGGAAAGTATTGTTTTATAAGACCAGCGAGCTCGATCAGCCGCGGGGCTTTAAGTATGAATGGATTTGCGCCTGTTAAAAACGTTCGGGATACACGGTTGTCTTTCCATAGCCGCATATGTTTTTGAGCTTCTTTAAGATCGGCTTTTATGATTTCGGGATTTGTTATTTTAAATTTAAACGGCAGGTCATTGTACAGCGTGCAGAATTTGCAGCCGTGGTGAGAGCAGCCGGCGGTAACTTCCAGAAGCAGCGAGGATGCTTCGTAGGGCGGTCTCCATATAGTTCCAGTGTAATGCATAATTAAAATCTCCTTTCATCTTGTTTTATTTATCAATAGTATTCCAGTAATCCGTTTTATTCAAGTACTGTCATTTTTTAGAGATAGTATCATTTTAGATACTAAATATGATAAAAAACACTGCCTTGATTTTTTAACTGCTTTAGAATATACTTTTTGAAAAGAGGTGGTAATATGGCTGAAAACAAGTTCAGCGACGAAGAAACGATCGCTCGGTGCGTGCCTATGAGCAAACTGCAGTCGGTTATCGGCGGCAAATGGAAAATATTAATATTGTGGTATGTCGCTTTTTATAAAGTACAGCGTTTCGGGGAGCTTATGCGCCGTCTTAACGGAATCACTCAGTCTACGCTTACCAGGCAGCTCAGGGAGCTGGAAGACGATGGTTTTCTTCACAGGGAGGTTTACAGGGAAATTCCGCCTAAAGTTGAATATTCTCTGACAGAATTCGGAGAGAGTTTTATTCCTGTTCTCCAGACTATGATGACGTGGAGCGAGAAATATTTATGTCCGGATTATATAAATCCATATAAGATTGATTTATGAAAAAGTTTTTCTTTTAGAAAGATTGTAAAGTAATAAAATTAATTGTTTGATTGATATGCGCAGACTGCTTAAACGGCAAGAATATATAAATCATGCAGTATATTTTAAAAGAGTTGGAGATATCAGATATGAAAACGATAAATATTGCAATAGACGGGCCTTCGGGTTCGGGCAAGAGTACGGCGGCCAGGAATCTGGCAGAAGATTTGGGGATAGAATATATAGATACGGGAGCTATGTATAGAGCTGCTGCATATAAGGCTTTAAGGGACGGCGTTCCTGCAGAGGAAGCAGCAATAGAAAAAATGCTTGAGAACAGCGAAATAGATTTTTCGGGAGGAAGGATATATCTTGACGGCGCTGATATAAGCGGCGAGATAAGAGCTCTTGAGGTATCTGCTGCGGCTTCGGAAATATCTAAGTTTAATAGCTGCAGGAGCAGGTTAGTAGAGCTTCAGAGGCGCATAGCCGAGTCGAAAAGCGTTGTTATGGATGGCAGAGATATAGGTTCAAATGTGCTGCCGGACGCTTCGTATAAGTTTTTTATTACCGCCTCCATAGAAAAACGAGCGGAAAGAAGATGGAAAGAACTGCAGGAAAAGGGTGAAGACGCAACGTTGGAAGCTGTAAAGGAAGATTTAAAGCAGCGAGATTATAACGATACTCACAGAAAGCTGAATCCTCTTATAAAAACAAAAGACGCCGTGGAGATCATAACGGATGATATCAATATAGAAGAAGTGAACGAACTTTTAAAATCGTATATTAAAAGATAAGCCGCATATTTTTTGCGCATTATATCATATATCTATTAAAAATAAAAAAACAGATACAGGAAAGTCCCGTGTCTGTTTTTCAATGTTATTACAGTTTATGTACGAACCAGCCGCTGCCGAGTTTTGGTTCAAACCATGTGGATTTAGGAGGCATTACCAAGCCTGCGTCCGCTACGCTCATGATTTCTTTTACGGAAACGGGGTACAGCGCGAAAGCGACTGCTTTAATATCGCTGTCAACCTGTTTTTTTAATTCTTCTGAGCTTTTAATTCCGCCCAAAAAACTTATGCGTTTGTCTGTGCGGGGATCTGTGATGCCGAGCAGCGGACCTAACACGCAATTTTGCAGGATAGACGCATCTAAAGAATCCGCCGGATTATCTGATTTTAAAAGCTCAGGTTTAAATGATATTGTATACCATTTATTCGATAAATACATTGTGCAGGTATGTTTTTTATCCGGCAGGAAATCCGGCGTTTGGCAGTCTGCGATATAGCATAGCTCGCCGAGTTTTTTAAGAAATGTTTCGGCTGTAAATCCGTTAAGATCTGAAATAAGACGGTGATAACCGAGTATTTTCAGACTGTTTTCGGGAAATGCAACCGACATAAAGCGGTTAAATTCTTCTGTGCCGTCGCAGCCTGGATTCTGTTCTCTGCGCATTTTACCGACTTTAACTGCCGAAGCGGTACGATGATGCCCGTCGGCTATATAAAGGGCGGGCATCTCTGCGAAAAGAGCTTCATATTCTGCCGCAGCGTCATTGTCCAGAACCCTCCAAAGCCTGTGCCGTACTCCCTCTGCATCTTCTGTGTCGTATTCAGGTTCGTAAGAATTTATTATACTATCTGTTAAATTTTGTATTTTTTTATTATTATCATATATAAGAAAAACAGGCTCTGTATTTGCGCTGCACATGTCGAAGTGTCTTATGCGGTCCTGTTCTTTTTCACTGCGAGTTATCTCGTGTCTTTTGATGACGCCGTTTTCGTAATCGTCTATGGAAGCGCAGCCTACTATTCCCGTCTGAGTTCTGCCGTTCATAGTCTGGCTGTAAATATAGTATGAAGGCGTATTATCCTGAAACATAAAACCGTTGGATTCAAAATCTATAAGAGCTTTTTTTGATGTTTCGTATATTTTATCTGAATATTGAGATTCCTGAAGCAGGCTGCCGTCCGCCCTGATTATATGCATAAACGAACGGGGAGAAGATGCGGATATGCGTGCCGCTTCTTCTCGTGAAACTACATCGTAAGGAGGGCAGAGAATCTCCGCCGCGTATTTTTTGTTTGGGCGAAGCGCCCTGAAAGGTTTAAAAATTGCCATGGATTTCTCCTGTAATGTCGTTAAAATATATTCGGCAGAAAGAACTGCCGAATAGTTAAATGAAAATATAGCAGATCGTTTTATTAATATAAATAAAATAGCTGTTTTGTATCGGATGATCAGCCGTCTGTTTGAGAGAAGCATTTAACAGCTCCATGATGTTCTTTATGTTTTCCGATTATTTTTTCCATCCATATCATATTATACCAGCGTTGAAATTTATAGCCGCATTTATAAAATTCGCCGACTTTCGTAAATCCGAGATTTTCGTGAAATTTTGCGCTGTTTTGTGTCAGATATTCGTCCTCTGTTTCCGGATATCCGATGCAGGCGTAAAGATTCAGGATTCCCATTTTAAAAAGAGAAACTGAAAGTTTATCGTACAGCATTTTTCCGGCTCCGCGGTTTCTTTCGTTTGGATCTATGTATACAGTAAGTTCGGCAGACCAGCCGTAAGCTGCTCGCCCGACAAAAGGACCGGCGTAAGCGTAGCCTATTATCCTGTCCTCGCTGACTGCGACAAAATACGGATATTTTTTTAATGTATTTGCAATCCTGTTTTTAAATTCTATTAAAGACGGCACGTCGTATTCAAAAGTGACGGCAGTATTTTTTACGTAATATTCATAAATTTTTAAAATAGCTTCCGCATCATTTATATTAACCGTTCTTATTTTAATGTTGTTATCGTGCATTTTGACATCCTGCAGTGTTTAAAATAGGGAATGTTATTTCCATATCATTAAATATTCTTTTTCGCCTGTATTTTTATCTGTATTTTCCTGTTGAATCTTAAAATCTGCCTTTAAATAAAATTCCACAGCCTGCAGATTTTTCTTATATACGTTTAACGTTAATTGTTCGCGCATAGTCTTTATAAAATTCAGCAGACTGCTTCCGATGCCTTTAGACTGAGATTCGTGAGAAATAAAAATTCCGGCGATATAATCGCCATCCAGTCCGATAAAACCGAGAATTTTATTTTCAGTTTCGTCTTCGTAAACGTATATTTCAGCAGTTGAAAGCATTTCTTTTACAGATGTGAAATTACTTTTCCAGTAACAGGCGGGAATGAAATCGTGAGCTCGTATATTGGTATTAAGCCATATATCCGCAATTTTGTCTGTATCTGATTTTTCTGATTTTCTTATCATTACGCACCGCCTCTGCAAATTTCTGTTAATAAATTTATTGTATCATGCCAGCCAGCCGCATACAAGACGTATCGTTTAAAACCACGATATAAAAAATCAACGGCGAACAGATAAAAAGCAGCAATACAAAGATTTTTCAGTATTCTGCTGAAATTATAAAAATAATATATAAGGTATATTTTACATAAAAGTAAAATGTGGTTTTATAGGGAATGGAGTGATCTCATGAAGATAAGTGCTGTAAGTACGAATATTTTTCCGCAGAATAAATTATTTCAGAATACTTTTTTAAATTATCAGTTAAAGCATCAGTCTGATAGTAATATAGCGGGAAAGGTTGTTTTCACGCAGGTTACGGATTATGAAGATGAAGTATATATAAAAGGGATATGCATGTTTCGCAGTTTGGGTTTAAGCAGATTATCTTTGACAGGATATAGAAGCACGCTTTTAAGGTCATATGGATTTTCAGCTGCAGATTAAAAAATATATAAAATCCTTTCAGAGGATCGTAAATTATTATGAACTGTTTTGTCAGACGGAATTAAAAAGTCAGATGAGGCGAGAAAAGATCGTTGATATAAATTATTAAGCGAAAAATTTATATTAAAAAATGTTAAAATATAGATATTTAGAAAGCTTAACAGATTAAGGTTTAGATTTTAATTCCCTGCAGCAACGCTGCAGGGATAATTATTTTGTTTCAGCCGTACAGCGGCGTTAAGGATTGTAATGTGGATTTGTATGTTTTGCATCAGACAACTGTGACCGACATCGCTTTGAATACGGCGTATACAGTATCGCCGAGCTGAAAGCCCATTTCGGCAACCGAATGTTTGGTAAGGCTTATAATCAGCGGTACTCCGATATTAACCGTAACCTTATAATTGCCCGGAAGCTCTTCCATGCCTGTTACTATTCCCTGGATATTGTTTCTTGCGCTGCATTTTAAAAATTCAAGACTAAGAATAACATCTTCGGGTTTTATAGTTACATTTGCGGAGCCTTCTATATCGGTATTTACTGCGATATAGACATCTCCTGAAATTCCTATTATTTTTGCAAATTTTTCATCGTCGATGGAAACTATTTCAGCTTCATATGAGTTTTCTGCTTTTCTTGACTGCATTAGATATGTTTCAAGTTGGCTTTCGGTGACACGCAGACTTCTGCCTATTCTGTGTGCAGAGATCTCGCCCCGTTTTATCATCTCATAAATAGTATATTTTGAAAGTTTAAGCTTTTGAGCTAATTCTTCCGGTGTATAAAGTATTTCATCACGCATATTTTACCTCTCTGTCGCTATAGTAAATTTTACGGGTTTGAATAGAAATTAAATAGTATATTATTAAATCTAATTCTGAAATATATAGTAATTATAACATATTTGCATTAAATTTCAAGTTGTTAAGATTGGTATATAGAGTCAAAGATTTACGGAATTAAAAAAGTATATGATACTGAAACCATGATATTTTCGCTAAAGTTCACATTACCATCACAATTAGAACAGAAAATTTTATTGAATTATCACATATCGGGTTTAAAATAAGAAATTAGCTGAATTGTACGGCTGCAATTATCGTTTTTATTTATTCTTAATGGAAGGGACGGTGTACTTATGATTGAGGTGAAAAATCTCACCAAGAAGTACGGAAATAACATAGCTGTCGATAATCTGAGTTTTACCATAGATAAAGGGAAGATATACGGATTTCTCGGACCCAACGGAGCGGGAAAATCGACTACTATGAATATGATTACCGGTTATATCGCAGCTACCGAAGGCGAAGTGGCTATTAACGGTTTTGATATTATCAGGGAATCGAAGAAAGCGAAGGCGTGTATAGGGTATTTACCTGAAATACCGCCTCTTTATCAGGATATGACAGTAAACGAATATCTGAATTTCGCGGCAGAACTTAAAGGTATTAAAAAGGCGGAACGCAGCAAGTCTGTTGCGGAAGCTGAGGAAACTATGCGGATTTCAGATGTGTCTGGCAGACTTATAAAAAATCTTTCTAAGGGCTATAAGCAGAGAGTTGGTCTGGCGCAGGCTATTATAGGATTGCCGGAGATATTAATATTGGATGAGCCTACGGCGGGGCTTGATCCCAAGCAGATAATAGAGATCAGGGATCTTATAAAAGAACTTGGAGAAAAGCATACGATAATAATGAGTTCGCATATTTTGTCTGAGGTGAGCGCTGTCTGCGATCATATTATGATAATTTCCAAGGGCAGGCTTGCGGCAAGCGATACGGCGGAAAATCTGACGAAGATGATGCAGCCTGAAGTAAGGCTCGATATAACGGTTCGTACGGATACGAAGACTGCTGAGGAGATACTTGCTCAGGTGGAAAACGTGTCGGAATATTCTGTGGTGGAATCTCAGGAGCAGGGCGCATCGGATGCAGAGGTTAAGTATAAGCCGGAGTTTGATCTCAGAGATGAGATATTCAGGGCGTTCACGGAAAAAGGATGTTCTATTATTAAGATGAATATGGCGGAGGTTTCTCTTGAAGACGTGTTTCTGGAGCTTACGGAAGGTGATGCGGCGCTGTATGGCAGCGAAGGTGAGTATATGCAGCCTGAAACGGCGGAAGAATTTGATGAAGATTATAAGAAATCCGACAGAGAAAAAGTCAGCGTAGAGTCAGAAACATCAGAACAGTTTAAAGACGGGTTTGCGGATGAATCTGATGCAGGAAGCGAAACCGTTTCCGGTACAGACGAAGAAACATATAAGGAGGAAGATGATGACGGCAATATTTAAACGCGAACTGAAATCATATTTCCATACTATGCTGGGTCCGATTTTTATCGCAGCTATTTTAGTATTTGTGGGAATTTATTTTACTGCATACAATATGGTTCAAGGATATCCGTATTTTTCTGTCACTCTTTCAGGAGTGTCGATAATACTTCTGTTGGTGGTGCCGGTTATTACTATGAGAAGTTTCGCGGAAGAAAAACGGTCTAAAACGGATCAGATGCTTTTGACGTCGCCGCTTCCCGTAACTCATATAGTGCTGGGAAAATATTTTTCCATGACCGCTGTTTTGGGGATTGCGATGCTTATTACATGTATTTGCCCTGTTATAATGCATTTTTATGGAGGTGCGGCGCTGCTTGCCGATTATGTGACAATACTGGCGTTTTTCCTTTTAGGATCAGCTTATATAGCGATAGGAATGTTCGTATCTTCCCTTACGGAAAGCCAGGTGCTGGCGGCGGTGGGAACGTTTTGCATACTTTTGGTTCTTCAGCTTATAGACGGCGTTGCAAGCCTGCTTCCGGGCTCCGCGCTTGCGTCTTACGTCTGCCTTTTCGCGTGCATAATTTTTATAGCATTTTTATTATATGCAATGATAAAAAATATGTTTATTTCAGGTATATTCGGGCTGATATGCATAATAGCGCTCACAATAATATTTTTTGTTAAAAAAACTTTGCTTGAAGGATTTTTCCCGGATATGATAGCTTCTCTGTCTCTTATCTCAAGATTTGACACGATAATAAATCAGGCTTTAGATCTGTCGGCTCTGATCTATTATGTTTCGATATGCGCGGTATTTGTATTTCTTACTGTTCAGACGATACAAAAGCGCAGATGGAGTTAGGGAGGGATTAAAATGGAAGAAAATAAAAAGAGCAAATTTGATATAAAGGCTTCCCTGCATACGAAAAACGTGAAGTTCGGGGCGTACAGTTCGGCGCTTACGGCGATAGTAGTGGCTGTCGCGGTAGCCGTAAATCTGCTGTTCAGCAATGTACTCAGCGATAAAATAACTTTCGATATGTCGCCCGACGACCTTTATTCCATTGGAAGCCAGACTAAGGAATTTCTCAAAGATCTGGATGAAGATGTTGCAATAACGGTTCTTGCAGATAAGGACAATTCGGATTCTACTATAAATCAGCTTTTGGATATGTATAAGGGAGCGTCCGGTCATATAAAAGTAGATTATGTCGATCCTAATGTGGATATAAACGCTGCCAACGCTTACAGCGGGCTCGGTTCTAACAGCCTGGTGGTATCCTGCGGTTCAAAGGAAACCACAATAGATATAAATTCTATATATGTGTCGGATTACAGTTCGTATTACACTACGGGCGAGGTGCAGACGTCTTTTGACGGAGAAGGTCAGATTACGAGCGCGATAGATTATGTTACGTCTGATAATCTGCCTATGCTTTACAACATTACAGGTCATGGCGAAATAGCCGTTAGTGCAAAAGTATCGTCGCTTATTTCTAAAGAGAATATACAGATGTCGGATCTTAATTTAATGACGAGCGGCGGCATACCGGAGGATTGCGACAGTCTGCTTATAAACGCTCCAAGCAAGGATTACACTGCAGAGGAAGCTAAAATTGTTATAGATTATCTTAATAACGGCGGCAGCGCTATGGTGCTTTCGTATTATACAGAAAACGATATGACTAATTTTGAATCTATACTCAACGCTTATGGCATAAATATAAGCGAGGGCATAGTGATGGAATCGAGCAGCAATTATTATCAGTATCCTATGTATATAATTCCTGATATAGAATCTACAGAACTTACCGGCGAGCTTGCAGATGAGCGCGCTAATATTCTCATTTTCAATGCCCAGGGTTTAACGGCAAATGAAGAATCAGAAGCTCAAACTACAAAACTGCTGTCTTCTTCGGGCGGCGCGTATTCTAAGCCGATAACGGGCGGCAGGCTCGAAACATACGAAAAGGAAGCGGGCGATATAGACGGTCCGTTTGCTTACGCGTATCTTTCGGAGAAAAGTTCAGACGACAAAGAAGGCAGGATGATAGTCGTTTCTTCGGTAACTCTTATAGACGACGGCATAACTCAGAATACTTCTCTTGGAAATCTGGATTTTTATATGAATTGTTTAAGTTATCTTACGGGCGGAGGAGAAGCGGATTCTTCGATTTCTATAGACGCCAAGAATATAAATGCAGAATACATGACAGTGCCGGCTATGCACGCTATGACGTTTATGTTTGTGACTATAATATTGATTCCTGCCGTTATTCTGATAATAGGTCTGGTTATCTGGGTAAAGAGGAGGAAACGCTGATTTTAAGAGCGGTTATTTTGGAATATTAATAATATAAAAATTAAAAAGCGGCATGCTGTCTGAAAAGGCGGGAGAGCGTATCCGCAATTTACGCGGTACGGATATCCTGCCAGTCAGGCGGCGTGCCGTTTTTCTAATGATTATTTTTATGGATAAAAAAGAGTTTGCTCGATCTCGGTTTGATGATCCTGCGGTATCATGTTTTATTATAAGAAGTTAATTATTTATGATTTTCTCATAAATCGCATAAACATAGCTGCGGTTTCGGCGCGGGTGATATTGCTTTTAGGGGCGATGATGTTATTATCTCTGCCCTGTACGATTCCCTGCTCGGCAGCCCATTGTAAGGCTTCAAGAGCATAATCGCTGATTTCATCCGCATCGGCAAAATCGAGATCCTTTTTAGCGGCCGCAGGCCTGCCTGCATATCTCCACAGTATGGCGGCAAGCTGTTCCCGCGTGATGCTGTCATTCGGGCCGAATTTTCCGTTTCCGTAGCCTTCTACTATATCGCGCTGCGCCGCCCATGTGATCGCCTGAGCGTACCATGCTTCAGGAGGCACATCGGTAAAAATGCTGACGATTGTTACAGCAGGGCGGCTTTCTTTATTGTAGATTATCTGAGCGACCTGGGCGCGGGACAGAGCGTTGTTCGGACCGAACAGCCCGTTTCCGTAACCCTGCATAAGATCGTTCAGCAGAACAAAGTCGGTAGCTTCATGATACCATTTGCTTGTATCCAGATCGTAAAAAGCGCGGGAAGGACAGTTTGGTCCTCCGTCGCAGCCGTCGGATGTAAATACGGCGCTGACTTTGACATTTCGGCCCGGCATAGTGAAAGTATACTTGCCGCCGCCCTTGTCGTTCAGCTTGATATTATTACCCTTGCTGTCGGTAACTGTAAGGGTACTTAGCGAATAACCATCGTCCGGTGCGGTCGTTAAAGTAATTATAATGCTGCTCGCGGCGTTTACGCGGTCGGAAGTTACTTTGCCGTGCTCTGATTTTTCAACAGTAATGGAGTAGGTGACTATGCCGCCGCCACTGCCGCCGCTGCTTCCGGTATTTCCGCTGTCGGGCGGGACAGGAGGAGTTACTTGGCGTTTATATCCGCAGATATTGCAGTCGGTATCCTGGTCGTTGTCATAAGTATGTGATCCATAGCCGGATTTCTGGCTGTTGTCATTAATATTACAATCGGCAGCGGAACACTCATGCCAGTGATAAGCGGCGTCGGTTGTCCATTCTGTCGCCCAACTATGGGTGTGACTCGGAGCGGTTGGATCTAAGGTTCGTTTATATCCGCAGATATTGCAGATTTCCTCCTTATCATTATCATAAATATGCTCTGCATGTAGATCTGTTCGGTTGCATCCCGGATATGTGCATACTTTCCAGTGACCGTTTTCATTTTTTTCCCATGGACCTGAATAATCGTGTTTTTGGTGGATAGTCAGCGGTCCTGTATACACTTTATCAGAATCTGTATTCCAAAGATCAATAGTTCCTACATTCAGCTTAACTTCGCAGTTTTCGGGCAGGGAATTATCAGGAATGCTTATAGCAGTGTTGGTTGTGGTTCCGTCGGGAAAGGAAGTTCCTCCGGAGGCTACCTTGAGATTGAAATCTGTGCAGTCAGCAGTAAAGCAGCCATCTCCTGTGATGGTAAAAACACCGGTGAAGCCGGTAGGATTGCGATTGCTCATACCGTTTAGCTGTACTCCGTTTGCTCCGGAGACATTCAGCTTACCGTCATCACCTATAATCACCTTTCCGGCGGATATAGCATTAAAAGAAAGTTCGTCATTACCTCCCGTTGCAGTTAGGGTTCCGTTTACGGTTACAGTTGAATCTACTCCGCCGCTTGAGCCAATGGAAATGCCGTTGTTTGCTATGACATTTGCATCTTTTGCTATCGTAAGGGTATTGTTCGCACCTCCGCTGATATTGATATGTTGTCTAATCGTTAGCGTTCCTTCTCCAGTAAAAGTTAGTTTTGTGTTTTGAGGGTTGGGATTGCCGGAGCTGTCTTTGATAGGGGATAACGTATCAATAAAACATTCTCCCATCGTTTCTATCGTAACTGTATCGTCAGGCAGGGTAACGGTGCCGTTTATTGTGACATTTTTTAATTGGAGCGTCTTTTTTGCCGAATCCCAGTGATATCCATCTGTATCCAGAGTGCCCGCGGGTGTGCTTGTATTACTAAAATCCAGATCTTCTGAAACTTTATCCGCCGCAAATGCCCAGACGGGACAAAGGCTTATGCACAGGATAAGACTGAGTAAAATGCTGATAAGTTTTTTCATAAACACCTCCTATATTATTCCCAGGCTCCGCGCCGTCAGCAGCGCGTCCGCTTTGCGGGAAACATTAAGTTTTCGGTAGTTCTCCTGTATGTGATAGGACACAGAAAAAGGTTTCATATTCAATTTTTCGGCGATCTGGTTCAGGGAAAGGCCGTCTGCCTGCAGCCGCAGGATAGTCAGAGCCGTATCTCCGAAATCTGTCGCTGCTGCCGTCCGTTTTTTCAGATAGAGGGGATAGCGGCGCGCCATTTCTTCGGTTTCGGCGAGCAGGCGGCTGAGCCAATCGTTGTCCGGTTTTATGATTTCAAACAGTGTCTTTTTCATCCGTTGAAGAAGATGCCACACCGCGGCGCCTTCTTCGGTGATCAGGCGCAGGAAGCGGTAGTGTTCGGCTTCCTGCAAAACGGAGGTCAGTTCATCCTGCCACGGCCCTCCCGCGCGTTCTTTGGCGATGGCGGATAACAGTCCCGTTTCCATGCGAATATACGGGCGATCCGTCTGCTCGGCATAGTAACGCAGCTTTTCCAAAAGCGCTTGGGCTTTAATATATTCTCCGTCCGCCAGATAACATCGTACTTTGGTAAGATAACGGTAACGCTCTAAAACGCAGAATTCTATATCCTCGTCTGGAGCGGTCTTTATCCAGTTTTTTGCCGTGTCCAGATCGCCTTCGTATAATGCCAGCCTGCAGCGCAGCGCCTGGATATTAGGCAGGAGCTGGAATGCCCGGTTTTCTTTTGCGGATCGTTCAAAAGATGTCAGCAGTTCCCGCGCCGCCTGTATATCTCCCTGAAGCAGGGAGAGCCGTACCCGAATGCCTACGGCGGCAAATGCGATTTCTATCGTTCCGCCTTGCTCCGTTTCCATTTGCGCTCGGGTCAGCAGGGTCATTACTTTGTAATTATCCTCCCCCTTTTCGTAATAGCTTTCTCCCAGCGCGGCTTTTACTATACCTTTGCCGTAGCGGCCCAAAACACGTTCGAGAAGCGGCCCTATGGTTTTCGCTAATTTCGTATCATTAGGACTCCAATGGCAGAAGTCTTTGCCGCCGTTCATAGTGCTTGGGATGTTGCTGGTTACGGAAAATTCGGGCAGCCCGATATCCTTATCAAACAACAGAGCCGGTATCTTTTTCATTACCGCAAGCACATCCCGGCTTCCCCGGTGGGGCAGGGCTATATCTAAATAAGCCAAACGGCTTTGAGCTTCGCGCCTGACTCCGCCTTTTGCGACGGCTGCAAAGGCTTTCAGTTTTTCATACCAATACTCGCTTTTTTCTCCGTCCATGAGCAGAGAGCAGAGCATACTCATGCCTGACATGAGTACCGGGCTGTCTGAGATTTCTTTTTCTTCCATATTAAAATAATATCTGCGCAGTTCGTAGTAGTGACCGTTTCCGATGTTCCTGCGGGCATTTCGGATCAGCAGATTTTTAATGCGCTCGGTTTTGCCGCATTCTTCGAACAGCTTCAGCGCTGAAACCGCTTCATCGTGCATTTCATAGTAAAGAGCGGCGTTATATTTAAAATCATTTATACGTTCTCTGCCGTATATCTTTAACGCCCGGTTGCGCAGAGCCTGGATCAGCACAGGGCGCAGGCGGTAAACACCGTCTTTTTGAGTGAGAAAGTTGCCTGCCTCTGCAGCCTGTTCCAGCAGAGCGGCTACGTGGATGCTGCCGGAAATCATTTCCGCCAGTTCCAACGTAAATTCGTCCGCCACGCTGACTTGCATAAGAAATTCCAGAAGATCGCTGTCCCAGCGCACCAGCACTGAGTTCTCCAGATAAGATGCGAAAGCGTCCCATATTTCTGCGGAAAGCTCCGGATTAAGGGAGCGTCCTTCCTTCATCAGCAGCGCCACATGATGTAGAATATACGCATTGCCTTCGGCGGTGTCCTGCAGATATTGAATATCTTCTTCCGTGTATG
>JAAVYD010000054.1 GCA_022790955.1 Bacillota bacterium | reverse complement strand
GCGATTTATTCTGAAGAGGACAAGAACGCGCTTTTCAGAACCAAAGCAGATGAATCTTACAAGATAGGCAACGGCAAAGGGCCGGTAGACGCTTATCTGGGAATCACTGAGATCATTGAGTTAGCAAAAGCCAAAGGTGTAGATGCTATTCATCCGGGCTACGGTTTCCTGTCTGAAAATTCCGATTTTGCTCTTCAGTGCGAAGAAGCTGGAATTGAATTTATCGGTCCTACTCATGTAATGATGGATCAGCTTGGAGATAAAATAAAATCCAAAATAGTAGCTCATGAAGTAGGAGTTCCGACTATTCCGGGTGTAGACGAAGCTATCAAGTCCGATAAAGACGCCAAGAAATTCGCAGAATTCTGCGGATATCCGGTTATCTTAAAGGCTTCTGCCGGCGGCGGCGGACGCGGAATGCGTATAGTAAGGGATCCTAAAGATCTCATACCTGAATTTAATAATGCTCAGAGCGAAGCCAGAAAGGCTTTCGGCATCGAAGACGTATTCATCGAAAAATACGTAGAAAATCCAAAACACGTAGAAGTTCAGATTTTAGGCGACAGCTACGGAAATATAGTTCATCTTTATGAAAGAGACTGTTCTATCCAGAGAAGACACCAGAAGGTAGTAGAATTTACTCCTGCTCAGTCTATTACAGAGGAACAGAGACAGGCTATCTGTGCAGACGCTCTCAAACTCGCTAATCACGTAAAATACAGAAGCGCAGGAACTATAGAATTTTTAATAGATTCAGAAGGAAATCATTATTTTATAGAAATGAATCCGAGAATCCAGGTAGAGCATACTGTAACAGAAGTTGTTACAGGTATAGATTTAGTAAGAGCTCAGATTCTTATAGCTGAGGGTTATGCGCTTGATTCAAAAGAGATAGATATAAAATCGCAGGATGACATAGTTCCGCGCGGAGCCGCTATCCAGTGCCGTATAACTACGGAAGATCCGGCAAACCACTTTGCTCCGGACACAGGAAAAATAGAATTTTATACTACGGGTTCAGGAAACGGCGTAAGGCTCGATTCAGGAAATGGTTTTACAGGCGCTGTTATTTCTCCTTATTATGACAGTTTGCTGGTTAAAGTAACTTCATATGCAAGAACTTTTGAAGAAGCCTCCAATAAGGCTACAAGAGCATTAAACGAACTTCATATAAAGGGCGTAAAAACAAACATAAACTTCCTGTTAAATGTACTTAATCATCCGATCTTTAAAGCAGGCATGTGCAATACAGGATTCATAGATAACAATCCTGAGCTTCTCGATGTAGAAGGCGTAGAAGAAGATGAAGCTAAGATCCTGAGATTCCTCGGAAACAAAGCTGTAAACGAAGCAAAATGGGATGCTCCTTTAGCAGACGTTCCGAACGTTCCGTTAATAGATACAGACGTATCTACTTTAAAGGGCACTAAGCAGATATTTGAAGAAAAAGGCGCAAAAGGTCTTTCAGATTGGGTACTTAATCAGAAAAAACTTCTCTTTACTGATACAACCATGAGAGATGCTCAGCAGTCTCTTATGGCTACGAGAGTTCGTACCATAGATATGGAAAGAATAGCTCCGGCTGTTGCAGTATACGGCAGAGATTTATTCTCTCTCGAAATGTGGGGAGGCGCTACTTTCGACGTAGCTTACAGATTCCTCAAAGAAAATCCATGGGAAAGACTCGCCATGCTGCGTGAAAATATTCCTAATATTTTAATGCAGATGCTTCTAAGAGGAGCAAATGCGGTAGGATATAAGAGTTATCCGGATAACGTAGTAAGAAGATTCATTAAAGAAGCCGCTGCGGCAGGAATAGACGTATTCAGAGTATTCGATTCGTTAAACTGGATAGACGGAATGGCTGTCGCTATGGATGAAGTGCAAAATCAGGGTAAGATCGTAGAAGCGACTATGTGCTACACAGGCGATATACTCGATGAAAACAGAGATAAATATAATTTACAGTATTATATAAATAAAGCTAAGGAACTCGAAAAGCGCGGAGCGCATATTATCGCAATAAAGGATATGTCGAGCCTGCTCAAGCCTATGGCGGCTCATAAGCTGGTCAAGGCGCTTAAAAACGAAGTGACAGTTCCTATCCATCTGCACACGCACGATACCAGCGGAAACGGCGGAGCTACTCTCATGATGGCTGCTATGGCAGGGGTGGATATCGTAGACGCTGCATTCGACAGCATGGCGGGACTTACGAGTCAGCCGGCGCTCAATTCAACAGTAGCTGCATTAGAGCATACTGAACGCGCAACAGGCATGAATACCGACGAACTCCAGCAGATTTCTACTTACTGGAGCGGCATAAGACCTGTATACGCCGGTTTTGAATCCGAATTGAAGGCAGGTACGGCTGAAATCTATAAGTATGAAATACCAGGCGGTCAGTATTCAAATCTCAGACCTCAGGTAGCGAGTTTCGGACTTGAACATAAATTCCAGGAAGTAAAAGAAATGTATGTTCAGGTAAATAATATGCTGGGCGATATTATTAAGGTAACGCCGTCCTCCAAGGCGGTAGGCGATATGGCTATCTTTATGGTACAGAACGAGCTGACTCCTGAAAATATCTACGAAAAAGCCAAGGGTATGGATTTCCCTGATTCCATAGTTTCCTACTTTGAAGGCATGATGGGACAGCCGGAAGGCGGATTCCCGGAGAAGCTCAGAGATCTGGTGCTCAAAGGAAAGACTCCTATTGACTGCAGACCGGGCGAGCTTTTGCCTGACGAAGATTTTGAAGCTATAAGACAGCAGCTTAATACAAAGTTTGATATGGAAGCTACAGATCAGGATGTGATCAGTTACGCTCTGTATCCGAAAGTATTTGAAGAGTATCTCACTTCTATCAAGAAGGATGGAGATTTCAGACATATGGACAGCGATATATTCTTCCACGGCATTATGGAAGGAGAGATGTGTGAAGTTAAAGTCCACGAAGGCAAGATTGTAGTTATTAAGCTCGTTGAGATAAGAAATCCGGATCAGGATGGTAACCGTGAGCTTACATTCCAGGTAAACGGACTTCTCAGAACTATACGAATTAAGGATAAGGGCGCTGAAACAAAGGCTTCCAAGCAGTCTATCCTTATGGCTGATCCAGACGATGATCACGATATCGGTGCTAATATTCCAGGCAACATAGTTAAGATGCTCGTAAACGAAGGCGAAGAAGTAAAAGCAAGTCAGCCTATTGCAGTTATCGAAGCCATGAAGATGGAAACAAATATTATTGCTGCTATCGACGGAAAGATCCATAAGATTTATGTTAAGCAGGGCGAGCAGGTTATATCAGGCCAGCTTATCGCTAAGATGTATAAAGAAGATCAACCTGAAGAAGAAATTCTGTAACAAATCGCTTAAATATAAGGGCTGTTCCGGTTTACTGGGAACAGCCCTGTCTTTTAACAAAAATTCTATTGGCTGATCACCGCAGGATGATCGCGAAAATCATTCATTATAAATCAGTTTATTTTAGGAGAAAATAATGATAATTATATTAAAACCGGATGCAGACAAAGAACAGACTGCATTATTAAAAGGCAAACTCAAGGCTCTGGGCTTTGAGCTGCACGAATCAAGAGGAATAAATTCCTTTTTATGGGGAATTGTAGGAGATACTTCTATTATAGATCCGGATTACCTTATGGCAAACGATATAGTAAAGGATGTCAAAAGGATTCAGGAACCGTATAAAACAGCAAACAGAAAAATGCATCCGGAGGATACGGTAATAGATATAGCCGGAAAGAAAATCGGCGGAGGTCATTTTCAGGTTATAGCGGGACCGTGTTCCATAGAAACAGAAGAACAGATAGTAAAAGTTGCGCAGGATGTTGAAGCAAGCGGCGCAGGTCTGCTGCGCGGCGGCGCATTTAAGCCGAGAACGTCGCCATATTCTTTCCAGGGACTTCAGAACGATGGTTTGAAACTGCTTTTGGAAGCAAAGGCTGCAACAAAGCTGCCGGTAGTAACTGAAATAATGACGCCGGAGCATCTGGAGCTTTTTAACAATGTAGACGTTGTGCAGGTAGGAGCGAGAAATATGCAGAATTTCCAGCTTTTAAAGGCTCTTGGAAAGTGTAATAAAACAGTGCTTCTTAAGAGAGGTTTGGCAAACACCTTAGAAGAACTTGTAATGAGCGCAGAATACATAATGGCTGGCGGAAATGAAAGCGTAATCCTGTGCGAAAGAGGTATCAGGACATTTGAAACGTCTATGAGAAATACGCTGGATATTTCCGCAATTCCTATGCTCAGGTCGATGACGCATCTGCCGATAGTAGTAGATCCGAGCCACGCGGCAGGCATAAGATGGATGGTAGAACCTCTTGCCCTTGCGGCTATCGCGGCGGGAGCTGACGGTTTGATGATAGAAGTTCATAACGACCCTGCAGCGGCGCTGTGCGATGGTCCTCAGTCCATGACGCCGGAAGGCTTCGATAAGCTGATGGTTAAGATAAGAGATACTGTTAAATTTTTCGGAAAGACTATGGATTAATATTAGCCTGCCGCACGTAAAACAGTTAATGTATAAAATATATAAAATTCAGGATAATAGGGATAGACGAACGCATAACCGTATTTATATATAATATGTTTTGCGGTTGAGTTTGTTTGTCCGTATTGAGTACAGAGATAAGTGAAGTATATACTGCAAATAAAATTTTAGTATTTAAAATATTGATATTAAAAATTTATTGAATTGTATTTGTATGCGTTACGATGTAGTTTACTTGTTTCTGTAAGATATGGAGGTATAAAATGGGAGCTTCACTGCATATAGACGCGCAAATTGGAGATATCGCTGAAACTATACTGCTGCCGGGCGATCCGCTCAGAGCTAAATTTATAGCGGAGAATTTCTTTGAAAACGCAGAGTGTTTTAATAAAACGAGAAATATGTTCGGATATACGGGAACTTATAAAGGCGAAAAGATATCCGTTATGGGAACGGGTATGGGTATGCCGTCCATCGCTATTTATTCTCATGAGCTTATAGATGTTTATGGGTGCAAAAATCTCATAAGGATAGGTTCGGCTGGATCGTATCAGGCGGATATCGAGCTGAAGGATCTGGTGCTTGCAACAGCGTCGTCTACAGATTCAAATTTTCAGTATACTTTCGATTTGCCAGGTTATTATTCGCCGAGCGCTGATTTCGATCTTATACTGGCGGCAAAAAAATCGGCTGATAAAAACGGTATAAAAGTAAAGGCTGGAAATGTTTTGTCGGCGGACGTTTTTTATGACGATGATCCGGACACATGGAAAAGATGGGCGAAGATGGGGGTTTTAGCCGTTGAAATGGAATCGGCGGCTTTATATCTGAATGCCGCAAGATACGGAGCAAAAGCGCTTACCATGGTCACTATCAGCGATAATTTCGTAACCGGCGGAAGATTGTCAAACGAAGAAAGAGAAAAATCGTTTACAGATATGATGACGGTAGCTCTCGGAATGTCTGAATTTATTTAAGGAGAATGTTTCATAATGGATGAAAGAAACAGAAAATTCGCGGAAATGATCGTAAATTATTCGTGCAGCGTAAAACCGGGGGAAAGGGTTTTGATAGACGAAGTAGGCGTTACGGCAAAGCCTCTTATTAAGGAGCTTATAAAGGCCGTTTACAAAGCGGGCGGTTATCCTTTTCTCGGACTTAGCGACGCTACTTTAAACCGTGAAATTATTATGAACTGCAAGAGAGAACAGCTCGAATATATGCGGGATTATCAGCTTTACCAGATGAAAGGAATAGATGCATACATCGCGGTAAGGGCGTCAGATAATACTTCCGAGTTGTCCGATGTTCCGTCGGATAAGCTGAACATGTATAACGAAGTTCTGCAGCCTGTTTTAGACGAAAGGGTAAATAATACCAAGTGGGCTATAATGCGTTATCCGAATTATTCTATGGCGCAGCTTGCGGGAATGAGTTTGGAGGCTTTCGAGGATTTCTATTATAATGTATGCACGCTGGATTATGAAAAAATGTCGAAAGCTATGGATCCTCTTGTAGAACTTATGAATAAAACGGACAAGGTAAGACTGGTTGCAGAAAATACGGATCTGACGTTTTCTATAAAGGATATTCCAGCTATTAAATGCGACGGAAAATACAATATTCCGGACGGAGAAGTATACACTGCGCCGGTAAAGGATTCCGTGAACGGCACTATTTCGTATAATACTGTTTCCGAACAGCAGGGATTTACGTATGAAAACATAGTTTTTACCGTGAAAGACGGAAAGATCACTGACGCAAAGGCGAATAATACGGAACGTATTAATAAACTTCTCGATTGCGACGCAGGCGCAAGATATTTCGGAGAGTTTGCCATCGGAGTAAATCCATATATTTTAAATCCTATGAAAGATACGCTTTTTGATGAGAAAATCGCGGGAAGTATTCATTTAACGCCGGGAGCTTCTTATGAGGAAGCGCCTAACGGCAATAAATCGTCGCTGCACTGGGATCTCGTGCTCATTCAGAGAGAGGATCACGGCGGAGGTGAGATTTGGTTCGACGATAAGCTGATCCGTAAAGACGGAATTTTCGTTCTGCCTGAGCTTGAGGGACTGAATCCGGAAAATTTAAAGTAACTCAGATAATTAATCCTGACCTTTTGTAAAGCTGGGTCAGGATTTATCATATCTGTTTAAGAAAAAAGCCGAAGAAGTGCGAATATTTTATATGAAATTGTCATTTATATATAGTATACTAAAATATGGGATTCAAAGAAATGGGCGGTGAAGACAAATTTTCAGCGGATTGTTAAGACGGATATTTAATATCAATATTAAAATAGAAAGCGGGTGATCTTATGCAGGCATGAAAGGCTCTTCGGGCGGCTTTTCCGAAAACTATACCTATATTTGCAGCGTTTTGGTTTTTAGGTATTACATACGGTATTTATATGAATGCTTTGGGATTCAGTTTTTGGTATCCCATGGTGATGAGTCTTACGATATTCGCCGGCTCTATGGAATTTGTGGCGGCGAATATGCTTCTGGGATCTTTCAATCCTTTTCAGGCGTTCACTATGGCGCTTATGATTAATGCCCGTCATCTGTTTTACGGTATTTCCATGCTGGATAAATATAAAGGAACAGGATGGAAAAAATTTTATCTTATTTTCGGTATGTGCGACGAAAGTTTTTCCATAAATTATAGTGCGGATATCCCGAAAGATGTGGACAAGGGCTGGTTTATGTTTTTTGTAACGGCATTAAACCACGTTTACTGGTTTACAGGCGCTGCCATGGGAGGTTTGTTTGGTTCGCTGCTCAGCTTTAATACCGAAGGTCTGGAATTTGTAATGACTGCAATGTTCGTAGTGATATTTATGGATGGGTGGCTAAAAGAAGAAAAACATATAAGTTCTATACTGGGACTGGGAATTTCAGCGCTGTGTTTAATAGTGTTTGGAGCTGAGAATTTTATAATTCCAGCGATGGCTGCGATCATTGTAATGTTGACATTGGTAAGAAAACCTATCGAAAGAGTGAGAGAAAAATGAGCTTAACTCAGCAGTTTATTATGATAGGATTCGTGGTTTTGGGTACGATGCTTACGAGATTTCTGCCGTTTTTATTGTTTCCAGCGGACAAGTCTACTCCGAAGTACATACAATATCTCGGTAATATTCTGCCTTCGGCTGTATTTGGTCTGCTGATAGTTTATAGTTTAAAAGACGTTGGCATTACTACGGGAAGCCACGGGATCCCTGAGGTAATTTCAATAATTTTGGTTATACTGCTTCATTGCTGGAAACGTCGGATGCTGCTTTCCATAGCGAGCGGAATCATATGTTATATGCTGTTGGTACAATTTATATTTTAAATATTTAAGGAGGTAATTATGCCGTATATTGCTATAAAATCATTTCCAAGAGATGATAAAATAAAAAGAGAAGCTGTAAAAAAGATAACTGAAATCTTCAGTGAAGCGTGGGGATGCCCTAAAGAAGCCGTTACTATTTCCGTTGAGGAAGTAGCGCCTGATGAATGGGAAGAAAAGGTAGTCAAGGGCGAGATCGAACCTAAAATTGATAAAGTGATGATCCTTTCGGGCAAGGAGAATTTTTAGAGGCAAGGGCGTTTATAGTTACTGCACTTGAGAATCGTTAAAAAGGAAGAGAGGAAAATGCGGTGCGGCAAGATCGTTCCTGACTAATTTAATGAACTCCTTCGCAGGGCTTTTTATCTATGCAGCTCTGCTGCGCTGTCCAATTTTATACGTTTGAGTCTTTACATTCTAAAAACGCAGTTTGTGTTATTCTTTTACTGTGTTTTAACAAAATAGTCATGGAAGGGCGCAGGTGGGCTGTCTGCCCGGCAAGAACGACAACGCATCCCGCCGCATTTTACCGATTTTGAGTGCGTAGACTATAAGCATTAATATAATGAAATAATGCTCTGTTTGTATTTTTTATAAATCAGAAAAATGATTATTCAGGATATAAATTTTTCCATTAATATGCCGAATATAAATATAGAATAAAAATATTTATAAAAGTCGGGAAAAAGGTTGACAACCATTATGTTTTGTGACACCCTTAGGCAGGCAGGCAGGCAGGCAGGCAGGCAGGCAGGCAGGCAGGCAGGCAGGCAGGCAGGCAGGCAGGCAGGCAGGCGTATTTTGTATATTTATATAGGATATGCATGTTTAGTTATGCTGTAAAGGTGGATACTTCCATATTATGGTGCGCCTTTTATATTATGAAATATATTCATAATATAAAAGGTTTTTGCTTTTGGGAATCGCTGAGCCAATATATAAAACGTATAGCGTGATATATTTTAATCAACGTGGTTTCAGCGACATTAACGTATCACAATTCTAATGTCCCAAGGCTTATGAACAATAATAAGGAGGTTAATTATGAATATTTCTAACGTATCGGCAGCAGTCAATCGTGCATCGGTAAGATCGCCTTATTTAACGCAGCTTTCTTCAGGTTTGGTAGTGAAAGACGATAGCTCAGGTTCGGATTTATCACAGACGAGTCTGATAAAACATATAGATCTTTCCGGCAGGCAGGGTTATATGAGCGATTATTCCATACAGGATGCGGCGGATAATTTATGGCAAAAAGAATATCTTACTTTTAATATCAAGGATCTTGACGATCCGCAAAAGGCGTCGGAGATCGTAGAAAATATGCGAAAGCAGGCTATACGCGATATCGGAAACGGTCAGGGAGTAATAGAAACAAAAGAAGAAGTGCTGAATTCATATATAGAAGAACTCAGGCAGAACGGTTTAGACGGAACTGTGGACTGGAACAGCCTTGACAGTGAGTTTAAAGCGTTTAATAATACAACTCCGGATGAATTAGCCGGCGGCTTAGATTATATCGCTTCTCGTTATGTGGCGGTTATGGATAAATTGGAACGCAATTTCAGCGGTGAGGAGTTGGCGGCGCAGTTAAATAAACTCGAACAGGTTTATAATTCCGGAAAAGCTGGAATGATCGACGGTTATACTGAATTTCTAAAGTCTAATATGGGAATTTCGGAAAATGATATCAAAGATATAAAAGACAGTTTTTCTGTTATTCTTGAGGAGAGGGTTAATGATTATCGAAGCGCGCTTGGAAAGGTCAGCGATGAAATTTCCAAAACCGGAGCTGACAGCGTATGGCTGAAAAATCATGACGCTTATGTAGCTTTTCAGCTGCGTAATGCAGAAGTAAATGAAAAGAGCGAAGCAAAATATTCTGTACAGGATCTTAGCGCTATCGGAAAAATTGCTCAGGAATATCAGAATGAGATCAGCGATGCGGAATTTGGTAATCGTAATGAAGCGACTTTGGCATTAAATATTTCGATGGTTGATATGAAAGCGGAAACAATGATAAATAAAGGGTTGGTAAGCAAAGACATGGCGTCGCTGCTGCGGAGCAGCCGTGCTCAGGCTCATAAGAATGTGATAAACGCGCTGGATAAGCGGCTCGCCGAGCTGGAGAGCAACCGCGCGCCCGGAGAACCTAAAGGGACTTTTGCACCGGCGGATTTTTCAGTATTTGACGGAATTTACAATACGGTAATGAAATCATTTGCCGAAAACGGCAGCGACGCGGCAGATGCTGTACGTGCTGGCGTTTCTTACGGAAAGACGGCGACGGCTCAGGCTCATGCCAATAATCCGAAAGTTCTGCGCTTCGGCAATTCTATGGAATACTTCTGGAAGAATTTTTATACCGAACCTAAATCTCAGGTTTCAGGGGTCATGAAGCAACATGTTAATAGCCTGTTTATTAATAGCGGCGGAAATTATGATAGCAAAAGTTCTGCATATCAGAAATATACAAAAGAATGGCATGATTTTATGGTTTCAGAATGGGGCGGTACGGATGTCCATGCATGATATTATGGAAAAGCATGATTTTTAATGTCGATTTCCGGTATGCTTTGTTGAGATATTAATATATATATGAGAGAAATTTTTAAATTTATATAAATAATAAAAATGTGTTATAATTTCGGCAGCCGTTAAAAAATCCGGCTGCTGATTTTTTAATATGCAGAAATATCGTTTATGATATAAACAAAGATGACGGAAATGTCTGTTTATGAAAAATGATGGTACATAAGGATTAGTTTTATAGTATTTATTAATTTAAAATCTTGACAAATTTATACTACGAATGTAATATCGTCGAAGGAGGCTTGCAGGCTATGAAAAAAACAAAAGAAATAAGCGGCGCAGAACTTGAAGTTATGCAGATACTGTGGAAAAATAACAGACCTATGAAGGTTCAGGATGTGTGCGACGAGCTGGAAAATAATAAGTGGGAGTACAGAACCGTAGCTACATTGCTGATCCGCATGCGTGAGAAAGGAGCGGTTGAATGTGTAAAGAAACAAAAAGTAAATTATTATACTCCTGTGCTCGATAAAGAAAGCTATACGAAATCACAGACCAAAACATTTATTCAGAAGTTATATAATGGTTCGGTGAAGGATCTTGCCGTATCCCTTTTTAAAAGTGAGGAAATGTCAAAAGAGGATATAGAGGAGATACGTAAAATGTTCGATTTATAAGAATATATATGTTCTTTGCTTATTTATACGTTTAAAAACGTAGTTATCGTGTTGACTTATCAAGAATCTTAATTACATTTTTATTTTGTATGAAACTTGTGACAGAAAAAATTTTCATCACAAAAAAATAATATTATACATGGATTATTATTTAACAGTTAATAAATTGAAAATCAAATTATTTTTTGATAATGTCAATAATAGTGATAATGATGCTAACGTCGGCTATGTTTGCGTGAAGTATGATTATATAAAATTATTTAATAAAGTTCTCTGATGTCGGTAATTAAATTGAATTCGTAAATAAAACTATTATGAAAAAAGTGTATTATGTGTTTAGGTTATAATAGTTTAGATAATATAGGTACATAAGAATTGAAAAATAAAAATCATTAATTTAAAAGAGCAGCTTTTTATTGCCGCTCTTTTAAATTTTCGATTTATCTGTTTAAATATCTGTAATACAATCCGTTGTTTGCTATCAGACTTTCAGCCTGCCTGGCGTCTGCGCCGCTGACGCGGACGCTGTAACCGCATTGTCTGTTGTATCCTGGCGATGTTCGTACTATTGTAGTAGAAATCCGGTTGTTTCTCAGCAGATCGTATGCTTCGGCGGCTGTCGAATAACTGGGAAAATTAAACATTTTCTCGCTCATAGTTGCTGTCCTTTCTGCTTGTATTGCTGCGTTTGATTTAGTATTTAGATTGTCGATCGTATATTTTAAGTTTTAAAAATTGTTTTATCCCATTACAAGTTTTTCTATTCCCTGCAATATCAGTTTTTTGTAACCTGCTTTTTTTACATCTATTGCTGCCGATAGATCGTATTCTGCGATTACTTCGTCCTTTTTTGTAACTATAATTTTTCCGGCAGTATCGCCTTCTTTTAATGGCGCTGTGAGTCCATCTTTCGGACTTGTTTTATAACTGATGTCCGATGCTTCGCCTTTAGGCACTAAAACCTGTATTTTCTGATCCGCTTTTAAATCAGTAAAAGGAATTTTTCCTTTTTCTACGCTGGCGTTTCCTATGATTTCGTTTTTATCGGCAATCTTTACAACTTCATAGTTTGCGTAGCCATAGTCAAGAAGCCGCTGGGCTTCGGAAAAACGTATCTGGGAGCTTTCTGAGCCGAGTATTACGGCTATTAATGTCATATCATTTCTGGTTGCAGCTGCTGATAGGCAGTATTTAGCATCTTGTGTAAATCCTGTTTTTATTCCGATCGCGCCGCTGTATGAGCGGAGCAGTTTATTTGTGTTTACCATTTCGAGCGTTGTCTGCTTGTCGGCTGATTTGCCGACGTTCAGCGAGCATGAAGTGTTTGAGAGATAGGGAAGTATTACATCATGTTTTAGTAATTCTGCAGACATTACTGCTATATCATATGCGCTGGTATAATGGTTTGATACAGGAAGCCCGTTTGTGTTTTCAAAGTGCGTGTCTTTCAGCCCTAAAGCCTTGGCGCGTTTATTCATTTCCTCTACGAATATATCACTGCTGCCTGAAATAAATTCCGCTGCGGCTACGCACGCGTCGTTTGCGGAAACCATGGATATTCCTGTCAGGATTTCATCTAATGTATGAACCTCGCCGGGTTCCATATACATCTGGCTTCCGCCCATACTTGCTGCGTGTTCGCTTATAGTAATTTCATCATCCAGACTGACTCTGCCTGAATCTATGGCTTCTGTCACTAAAAGCATCGTCATAACTTTTGTTACGCTTGCAGGGGGCAGTTTTTCGTGAGAATTCTGTTCGTAAAGGACGGTTCCGGATACTGCGTCGATCAGCACGGCAGATTTTGCGTTTGCTGCAGGTGCGAATTCAGCTCCATATACAGGTGTTAAAGGCTGTAATATCATAAAAAGAAACACGCCTATACATATAAGTTTATGCCTGTTCAATGTTATTCCTCCAATCTTTTTTCTATATTATATTTTAAAAAATCAACATTATGCGTAAGTAGCTGTAAATTATGATCGCAGATAAAATTTATTGGATTACTATTATATAAAATGGAGGAAGTATTATACATTTTTAAAATTATAATAAAAGCGTAATCGCTCTTGTTTTAAAGTAAGAGGTTATACGCTTTGCGATGAATATAAAATCTGTTTTTTATGATAACATAATTCAATGCGGTTAGTATATTAAAATATATGAACTTTATTCTGTATGCGTATTATATTAATGTATAATAGGAAAATATAATCCTGTTATTTTACGTGTCTTATGATAGTGAACGCAGGTAATTATATGTTATAATAGTTAAAACTCTGAAAGACAGTTTATAATTAAAGGGTATATATTTTAATAGATGGCAATGATGTTATATAAAGGATCAGCATAATTTTATGAAACGATTTCAAAGAACAGAACAGCTTATAGGAAGTAAGGCGGTAGAGATCCTGGCGGGATCGTCCGTAGCTGTATTTGGCATAGGCGGCGTCGGTTCCTTTGCTGCGGAGGCTTTAGCAAGGGGAGGGATCGGCAGGCTGTTTTTATGCGATAATGATACTGTGGATATTACAAATATTAACAGGCAGATTATTGCGCTGGGCACTACCATAGGCAGAAAAAAAACAGAAGTGATGGCGGAAAGGATTAGGGATATAAATTCATATGCCGAAGTTAAAATCAGCAACGCTTTTTTTTCATCTGATACGGCGAGAGAATTTTCTTTTGAACAGTTTGATTATATCGTGGATGCGATAGATTCCGTTTCATCTAAGCTGACGCTTATAGAAACGGCTAAAAGCAGAAATATACCTATAATAAGCTGTATGGGAACAGGAAATAAACTTGATCCTTCCAAATTTGAAATAGCGGATATTTCTAAAACTTCGGTATGCCCGTTGGCGCGCGTTATAAGAACAGAAATGAAAAAACGCGGTCTTTTTGGATTAAAAGTTTTATATTCTAATGAACAGCCCGTAAAGTTTAATAATCCTCAGGGCGGACGAGTTCGGGCGCCTGCGAGTATATCTTTTGTGCCTTCAGTTGCGGGGCTTATGATAGCGGGCGAAGTCATAAAGGATATTTTAAAAAAGTCAGGAGTGCAGATATGAGTGCAGACAGAGAAAAGTATTGGTATAAGGATATCAGGGAGATATCCACGTTAAAAGAGCTTTTATATGGTTCCCAGAAATTATATCCGGACAATCCGGCTTTTTGGGTAAAAAAGAAAAAGGGCATGGAATATGAAGCTATAAGCTACACTTTACTTAAACATGATGTGGAGGCTCTCGGAACGAAACTCGGCGCTATGGGGCTTTTGGATGGAAGAATCGCCGTTATGGGCGTTGGCGCGTATGAATGGATAGTAACTTATCTTGCCGTTGCCATAGGAGGCGGAACAGTCGTTCCAATAGATAAGGAACTGGACAGCGAATCCGTTAATAATCTGTTGAAAACAGCGGAATGCAGGACTATTTTCTATACTTCCAGCGAATCAGAAAAAATAAATAAAATAATAGATATAGATAATAGAATAATTATGGAATTTTACGGCGACAGGACGGATATAAATATTCCGATGTTTGACTGTATTACTATCGAGGAAAAATCTGCAATGGCAGATTTGCCAGGAAATGCATATATATGGAAAGAACTTGTATCAGATGGAGAGCTTCTTATGAATAACGGAGAGCTGTCTTTTAAGGATAAAAATGTCGATCCGGACGCTCTAAGCGTGCTTATTTTTACTTCCGGCACTACGGGGGATCCAAAAGGCGTTATGCTAAGTCAGCGAAATATTACCGCTAATATTATGGATACGTGCCGCATTGCTCATATACTTCCTACGGATAAAACTCTTTCTATACTGCCGATACATCATACTTATGAGTGTACTTTCGGTATGCTTCTGGTGCTTTACAGAGGTGCGAGTACGGCTTTTTGTGAAGGGCTAAAATATATAACCTCGAATATGAAAGAAGCAGGAAATACTGTATTTATCGCTGTGCCGCTCGTGCTCGATATGATCTACGATCGTATATGGAAGCAGGTAAAAAAGCTCGGCAAGGAAGGAACCCTGCGCAAGGCTATTAAATATAATAATAAACTGAAAGCTATAGGACTCGATATGAGCAGAGTGCTTTTTAAGCAGGTGCATAACGAGCTCGGCGGAAAACTGAGAATGGTTATAACCGGCGCGGCGTCTATTTCGCCTAACGTGCTGCGGGGATTCGAGGATCTCGGTATAATAGTCCTTCAAGGTTATGGTTTAACGGAGTGTACTCCGCTTGTTTCCGGTACGCCGCAGACGGCAAAGGAAAGATACAAGAAAGCAGGTTCGGTAGGCGTCGCCGTGAGTTCAGGCGATATAAAAATTATTAATAAAGACGAAAGCGGTATAGGAGAGATTTTGTTTAAAGGTCCTAATCTTATGCTGGGTTATTATAATATGCCGGAGGAAACGGCGAAGGTTATGAAAGACGGCTGGTTTGTTACAGGAGATCTGGGCTTCGTAGATAGAGATGGCTGGCTTTATCTTACAGGCAGGTCTAAAAATGTCATCATTAATAAAACCGGAGAGAATATTTATCCTGAGGAAATAGAAGAAGTGATAAATAATATCCCCGCTGTTTTGGAATGTATGGTTTACGCGGACAGCAGGGATAACGAAGAAGTGGTTGCGGTGCAGATTATGCCTAATATGGAAGTCGTTATTGAGGAGTTAGGGCATGAGCCTGATAGTGAGGAGCTTTATAAATATATTAAAAATCTGGTGAACGAGTCTAATATGACGATGACGAGTTATAAGCGCGTAAAAAAAGTTATCATCCGAAAGGAGGATTTTGTACGCACTACGACTAAAAAGATAAAACGGCAGGAAAACATTTAAAATAAATATAAAAATTAGAATAAGTATTAAATTGCTGCTAAGTTAGATTTGTTTTGTAATTTTTACAGTATTTCCGGATATTTCTGCAAAGCCGCCTGTGGGAAGCGTGATGCACGGAAAGTCGTGCCCGAAAGGCAAACCGGACAAAGCGGCGCAGTCTGCAGCTTCTGCAGTTTCTTCCATAAGAGAAGAAAGAATAAGTTCGTCCGCAGGAGTTTTACAGCAGCCGGTAAAATAACCGAAAACTATTGCTGAACAGGCTTCAAATTTTCCGGCAAGTCTTAGAGCTGTGAGCATTCTGTCTATTTTATATAAAGGTTCATTTATGTCTTCTAAAAATAATATGCAGCCTGATGTATCAGGCTCAAAAGGAGTGCCGAGCAAAGTATAAAGCATGGTAAGATTTGACGCTATAATATGTCCGGCTGCATTTTTACTGCGTACAGTGCGACAATTTATCACTGTTGTATAATCATCTTTCAGCAGTGATTTTTTTAATGATTCCATTGTAAACTCGTCGTTGTGTTCGATATATGAAGCCGAGGGCATAGGAGCGTGAAACGTGGCTAACGAAGATTTTTTTAAAAATGCAAGCTGCAGAAAACTGATATCGCTTAATCCTATAAAAGGCTTGGGGTTATTATGCACGATATCATAATCTATAAGTTCCGCAAGACGCAGGGAACCATATCCGCCTCTGACGCAGAATATACCTTTAATATTATCGTCTGAAAAAGCATTATTAATATCATTTGCTCTTACGATATCGGGTGCGGACAGGTATGGTCGATTTGGGCTGCCGGTATATAAATGGTCGGGCGGTTTGATCCGGTACAGTTGTTCATTTTGTTCAATATGTTCATTTTCAACGTCGGCGGGGATTTCTGCGGAATTTTCTTCCGCGGTCTTCTGTTCGGCTATTTTATCTATATCATACAGATCATCAGAATATGAGCAGGAGGGATAGATCACGGGAATCAGACCAAGAGCCGTTATTGAATCAGCAGCTTTTTTTAGTTTTGAGGATTTTACAGGCGATGACGGGGCTATTACAGCAACCTGATCGTCTTCCTGCAAACGCGGAGGTATTATAATATTTTTCATGAATTTTCCTTTCTATTTATCATAATTTTAAATCAGAGCAAAGCATGATAAGCTCGTTTAATCATGCTGAAACGATTGCAACCGCCGCAGGGGGTTTCAACGGGAGATTATAATTTCTCGCTGAAAGTCAAATATGGAATCCGCTGCCTAAGAAGCAAGGGACATCTGCGTCAAGGTTATAAATAAAAATTATATTTTTAAGTATGAGTAACCTATTATATTAAAATCGGAGGAATAATATGACAGAATTTATCAAAAAAGATAAAAATATTACAGAGCTTATTGAAGAAAAGCTGAAAAAATACAGAGATAAAATGATTTCTGCCCGCCGCCATATACACCAGTATCCAGAGGTAGGCGATAAAGAATACGAAACTGCCAATTATATAGAAAATTTGCTGAAAGAGCTTGATATAAAAACTGAAAGACTGCTCGATACAGGTGTTTTGGGTACTTTGGAGCCGGAATCTTCCGGTTATTCAGGAAAATGCGTCGCTATAAGAGCTGATATAGATGCTTTGCCAATATGTGAAACTGTAGACGTGCCTTTTTGCTCCAAAAACGAAGGAGTAATGCATGCCTGCGGTCACGATATGCATACTGCAGCCGTATTATGCGCAGCTATGATATTGAGCGATCCAGAGGTAAAAAGCATATTAAAAGCGCCTGTAAAATTTATATTTCAGCCTGCGGAGGAAACGGATGGCGGCGCGGAGCGCATGATTAACGCGGGCTGCCTGAAATCGCCGGAAGTAAGTCACGTTATTGGTTGCCATGTGGATCCTGAGCTTGTTTCAGGCACTATCGGCGTAAAATACGGATATACGCATGCTTCGTCTGATATGTTTGACATTACGGTAAAAGGAGTCAAGAGCCACGGGGCTTATCCGGATCAGGGTGTTGACGCTATAGTGGCGGCAGCGCAGATAGTAAGCGGAGTGCAGAGCATAGTCAGCAGGAATATAGAAGCAACGGAGCCATGCGTGATAACTATCGGCAAATTTAATGCCGGTACGGCGGGAAATATAATCTGCGACGAGGCAAAACTGTCAGGTACGATGCGTACGACGTCTGCGCAGTCAAGGCAGACCGCGATGAAAAGACTTGAGAAAACGGCTGAAGGCATCGCAGCTGCGATGGGCGCGTCTGCCGAGGTGAATTTTCGTCCTGGATACATATCTCAGAATAATGACGACTATGTAACAGATGTTTTGATAGATACGGCAAAAACGGTTATAGATGAGGAAAATATTATAATGAAAGCTAAGCCGTCGATGGGAGTAGAGGACTTTGCGTTTTATTCCCGCGAGGTTCCGTCCGTATTTTTCTTTGCAGGAACCGGATTTAAAGGCAGAACTAACTACGGTATACATCATGAAAAATTTGAAGCTGACGAATCGGCTCTCGATATTATGGTTAAGTTGGAGGTTCTTACGGCTTTGCGTTTGATGGAAAAATAAAAAGGATTATATATTTTTTCTATAAATGTAATAAAAGTTATGTTTTCTATTGATAAAATTAAGAAGGATGTTTATAGTAATAGTTAGATATATAACAGATGCTAAATGTCTTTCGCTTAAATCTGGAGAATAGATCAGGGTGTCTGTTTCAAGGGTTCGCGTCATTTTTGACAAGCGAACTTGTCAGGAGCTTTGCTCCGCTTTAAATTTAGAGATAAAGCGTGTCTGTAAAAATCATTTTCAGATGCACTGTAAAACCGAGGAGGAATTATTAATGAGAAAAGGTCTTGCTATCGTAACTTGTATTTTAGGAGCAGTTACTGCCGTGGTGGGTATAGCCACTACCGTTACTAGTATTATAAACATCGGCGCAAAAAACCGTCATTTTTAAAATATTTTTATTGCGGGCTGAGTATTTTTACAGGCAGAAAAATTTAAGTTTTCGGATAAAATTAACAGCGAAATAAAAATCGGAAAATAACAAACCGGCTTTACAAAATCTTTGTAAGTCGGTTTTGTTGCCTTTTGATTGATAACAAAAAATAAAACGAAGGGTGAGACACAGCCCTTCGTTTTTGCATTTAACTTATGCATTTTGTGGGGACGGGTGAGATTAGTTCGCCTTCGCCTGGTTAAATTTCTTATTGAGTCTTGAAACTTTTCTTGAAGCAGCTTTTTTATGAATAACATTTTTAGAAGCAGCTTTCATAAGTTTCTTTTCAGCTAATCTGAGCTTCTTTTCAGCTTCTTCCATGTCGCCTTCAGCTAAAGCCTTTTCAAAATTCTTTAAAACAGCCTTGACATGTTCTTTAACTCTTCTGTTTTTAGCTGTTTTAGCTTCGATTACAGAAATTCTTTTCTTTGCAGACTTAATATTTGCCATTTTTTCACCCCACTTTCACAAAATATCTTAATTATTATAAACGGAAATCACAAGTTTTGCAATAAAAAAGTGTATTATATGAAAATTTTTGCGAAAAATAATAGAGTAAAACAGGAGCATCAAGCAATAGTTGAAAAACAGGAGGCTGAAAAATGGCGTTAAGAACGGACCTGGCGATAGAAACCCGCGAGATGTATCACGAATCTCATAGCGATAAAAGGGAGATTCCAGGAGTTAAGGTGGATGTTGAAGAAAAAAACGATAAAATTAAAGTAACTCGTATAGAGATTGAAAACGAGCTTGGAAGCAAAATAATGGAAAAGCCATGCGGCAATTATATTACCATAGAAGCAGATAAGATAATAGGAGGCGAAAGCGAGGATAAAAAAAACGTATCGAGGATACTTTCCGAAGAACTTAAAAGGCTCATACCGTTTAATTATCATTTGAAAGTTTTAGTAGTTGGGCTTGGAAATGAGAAAATAACGCCGGACGCTCTCGGTCCTTATACTTTGGATAAGGTTAGGATTACTCGACATTATTTTATCATGTTTAATGAAGACGGCGACGACGAGATGGCGTGCGTAAGCGGATTTAATCCGGGAGTTATGGGCACTACCGGTATAGAATCTGCTGAACTGATAAGGCAGGCTGCGGACATTTCAAAACCCGATGTTATCGTTGCTATAGATTCGCTTGCTGCAAGAGATATAAACAGGATCAGCAGCACTATTCAAATAAGCGATACGGGAATTTCTCCAGGCTCCGGAACGGGAAATATGCGAACGGCTCTCAATAAGGATACGACTGGAGTAAAGGTGGTAGCCATAGGAGTGCCTACCGTAATAGATGCGAGAACTATAATTTTTGATTCTATTAAAGAAGTAAGCGGTATCAACGATAAATTAGATGAAATAATGGATTCTGATAAATTGGATATGATAGTAACTTCCGGCCAGATTGATCAGGTAATAAAAGATTTTTCGGATATTATTTCAGATGCTATTAATATTACAGTTCATCCCGGCATATATTCTTAAGAGTATATAAACCGGGGGAATGAATATGAGTAACATAAGAAAAAGATCATCTTACAGAAGGTATAGGAAATCCCGCAGTCTGGGTCTGAGAGGCGTGAGAGGCAGCGGGTACAGCGGATATGGAGATCGAGGCTCGTCACCGGGCGGATACGGTTCTTACGGAGGTTCTTATGGCGGAAGGACTGCGTCGGGAGGCTACGAAAAAAGCGGTTATGCCGGAAGAAATTATGGGAGGAAGAGCAGAGGAAATTCTTCATCTTATGGCGGGCATGGCAGGCGTATTTTTAACACGATAGCGTGGAGCGCGTCTTTGGTGATGGTTTTGAACATGCTGCCTGCGGGAAATCCGATATCAGATAAGATAAATGAACTTACGAAAAATATACCTGCGTTCAGCCTTAATTTTGACGAGCTTAAAAACGGACCGGAGAGCAAAAGCGTTTCGGCGGAGCCTTCCGATACTTCAAATGAAAATGATGGAGATTCATCTGAGGAAAATAAGCTGATTTCTTCAGAAAAAGACGGTTCCGGAGGCGGGCTGACCGCCGACGGGCTTAAATTTCTGCAGGGAGAAAGTTCAAATGAAGGCGATGCATCTAATTTCGGAAATATAGTTTTGACATCTCTTAAAAGTTCGCAGCCTGCTGCTTCTTCGGACATACAGATAGTAGAGGGAACAGCAGAACACAAGATAAGCGAAACTGTCGGGTCGGGAAATATATTAATATATCATACGCATGCTACGGAGGCTTACCAGCCGGTTTCCGCCCAGTCTACCCATACTACAGAACTTGCCGGTACGGTAAGAGAAGCCGGCAACAATCTGGAAAAGGCGCTTACTGAAAAAGGTTTTAATGTTATACACGATTCTACGTTGCACGATTCGCCTTCGTATAATAAATCGTATAACAGGTCGTTAGAAACAGCAAAGTCGCTGGTTGCAAAATATCCTGACGCTAAATTAGTGATGGATCTGCACAGAGATGCGGCGTCCGCAGCGTCGGGCAAAGCAAAAACGGTTGTTATAAACGGCGAAAAAGTTTCATCGTTCTGTCTTGTGGTTGGTACAAGAAACGATAATTATACGAAACTCAGAAAATTAGCTGAAAAGATAGTAAATAAAGCAAACGATATGTATCCTGGATTTGCTACGGGAATAGTAGAGAAACCATATAAATTTAACGGATATCTGTCTGATAATTGTATTTTGCTTGAGCTTGGAAATAATGAAAATACCATAGATCAGATAAACGCAGCCACTGTTTATCTGGCAGATGTTTTCGCTAACGTGCTCGGATAAGCCAGTACCTGCGCGGGAGGCTGAAACTATACCAAAGTTCGGCAAATTGTTTTTCAGAACAGGCAGACAGTTATATAATTTAACGCATTGTGCTAATAAAAATTAGATACTCAATATCAATATTTTGTATTATTAATAGTCTTTAACACAAAATATAGAATTAATTAAATAATGATATGATTGTCCAATTTGTTATTTTGCAGTTTAAATATAAATCAATTTTATTGTTTAGAAGTATATTACGTCATTTATAATATTAAGTACTATTTATTGATTATAATACTGTTAAAAGAAGATGATTTAATAGCACAGCGGGTTAATTTAATAAAGAAAT
>JAAVYD010000053.1 GCA_022790955.1 Bacillota bacterium | reverse complement strand
TTCAACATAACAGTGCCTTCTTTATGATTTGGGATTTTTTATTTTAGAATAGCACATTTTGTTGAAGTTTTTTTGCTATTTCATCAAAATTTAATAGCACAACGGGTTAATATTATAATAATGAGATAAAATATAACTCCTTTTTTATATTAAGGAAGAAATCATAACTTTATATTATTGATATGAAAAAGTTGTTACTTTAAATAGTAATATTATATATAATATATGACGTGGGCAGTGTCCACCACTTGTACACGCCATATAAGTTACAATAAAATATAAATAAATACGTTATATTTAAAATTAATATTAACGATCGATTAAAGGCATGATTTTATGTACGAGAATAGATATAATTTAAAAGAGGATATATGATTATGAATATTGCTGAACAATTTAATATTATTTCAAAAGACTACGATTCAGGAAGGCGAAAGTTTATACCTTGTTTTGAAGCATATTATAAAGAAACGACAAATTTTATAGCAAACTCTATTTCGGAACCGTCGAAAGTACTTGATTTAGGAGCCGGGACAGGTCTTTTGACAAGTTTTTGGTTTCAGCATTTTCCTGATGCTCAGTATATTCTGACAGATGTTGCAGAAGAAATGCTCAATATAGCGAAGTCGCGCTTTGCGGGCATAAATAATGTTAAATTTGAAGTATCAGATTATAAAAACGGTTTGCCGGCCGGTAATTTCGATGTTATTATGTCGGCGCTTTCAATTCATCATTTGGAAGATAAAGAAAAAGAATTATTGTTTAAATTAATATACGATAAACTTCCAGTCGGCGGTATTTTTTTGAATTATGACCAGTTTTGCGGCGATAACAGCGACATAAGTCATATGTATGATGCGTATTGGATAGATTATCTTAAATCTAATGGATTATCTGCAGATGAGATTGAAAAATGGGAGAAACGCAGATTATTGGATCGGGAGTGTTCGGTTCCGACCGAGATTGAAATGTTAAAGAAAGCGGGATTTGTAATTGCGGAGTGTATTTTTTCTATGCAAAAGTTTTCAGTAATTGCTGCAATAAAGAAAATCTAATTTTAACAGGTATTCTGCAAAAGAGATCGTTTTGATTGAAAGCATGACGATAACATTAAACTATTTAACTGCAAATATACAAGTAATTTTTATGGATACAAAGGAGGCGCGGCGTTAATGTAATTTGAATGGATAGATTTTTATTCGGAGTTTGCTACAAATCTCCTGCCTTTTTTAAATAATCTGAAGGCAACGTTTTATGGCTTTAAGGATGACAGAAAAGAAAATGATATAGATAATCTTAATGTCTATTGATAATGATAAATTTAATAGGTTAATAAATTGCGTGGAGAATTTAAATAATGCTATTGCGGCTGATGAGTTTCTTGGCGAGTAATTTTGTATTGGTCATAGTTATTTTTGCAATTTAACAGAGGATATTGTTGACGATCAGTTTTTATCTGGAGTTATTGAATATGAAATAATCCATCTTCTTAAAGAGTATTGGTTTGATGAACCGATGAAAGTAAAGAATTGGAGTAATAATCTGAGGAGTGCGATTAAGTGATAACTGTACAAAATATATATTATATGCTTTCTTACGCTTTTAGCGTGCTGAATAAGCAAGGCTATAAAAATATAGCTGCTGAACAATTTAATAATACTGCGGAGCTTGGCGGCAATTTTGGCAAAGGGGACAGATGTCCAGATTAAGCGCGGACTTGTAAAAGAATATATTCCAAAGATGGAGGCGTTATCAGCTCTCAGAGGCAGAATCAATATAACAGAATCTATTAAAACGCAGACTATGCTGAAAAATCAGATGATTTGTTCTTATGATGAATTTTCAGTAAATGGAATAATGAACAGGATTATTAAATCAACGGCAGAGCTTCTTTTGAGATCTGATATTTCAAATGTAAGAAAAAAAGAATTGCGCAGGCTTATGGTATATTTTGAAGATGTCGCGCCTGTTGATCTGTATTCTGTAAATTGGAATATTAAATATAATCGTAATAATCAAACGTATAGAATGTTGATATCCATCTGCTATCTTGTGGTAAAAGGTATGATCCAGACAAATTCCGACGGCAGCGTAAAACTGATGGATTTTATTGATGAACAGCGTATGTGCAGGCTGTACGAAAAGTTTATTCTTGAGTATTACAGAAAAGAATATCCTGAGATCAAAACGAACGCATCCCAGATTACGTGGCAGTTAGACGATGGCAGCGACGTTATGCTGCCGGTCATGCAGACTGATATTATGCTGAGCCGCGGAGAAAAAATTCTTATTATCGATACCACGTATTATTCTCATACTACGCAATCGCGGTTCGGCGCTTATAAATTACATTCAGGAGATTTGTACCAGATATTTACTTATGTAAAAAACAAGGAAATAGAAATGGAGAATAAGTATCATGAGGTGTCAGGTATGTTACTATATGCAAAAACGGACGAAGCAACTCTCCCTGATAATACATATTACATGAGCGGAAATAAAATCAGCGTAAAAACGCTCGATCTGGATTGTGATTTTACGGAAATTTCAGCGCAGCTTAACACAATAGCAGAATCGTATTTTGATTTGAAAATTGGAAGTCTATTGAAAAATGTTTAATAGTTCCGCATGATAAATATTTAGGTGAAGAATTGTTTTAATTAAATTAATTTATTTGTTGCAGGTTAAAATTAAATATAGCTTTTGTTCACAGCTGAGGGTTCTCATATATGAAAATTACTCAGCTTATTATATTTTAGCAGTAATATATATAAGCAATTAAAGTGTTTGTGTGTAATCAATTCTATCAAGATACTTTTTAACTCAAATTTTTTATGATTTATGTTATTTTTCATCGCCACATTTTTATAGTTGAATTTTTTGATTGAATACGTTAATATATAACAGAATTAAATGTTGAAAGGGGAATATATGATATTAAAGTTAAGACGATTAATATTAATGTGCACTGCATTTGCAGTCAGCGTTTCCGCATTTTCATTACCTGTATTTGCCGAAGCAGCAGTAGAAAATAGCGGAGTACAGTCGGCTGTTTTATCGGAGGATCCTTCATCGCAGATAGATGTTTTAAAGGATTCAGCGGACCAGCCTTCGCCGTGGGCTGTGGAAGAAGTATCGAGAGCCATAGAAAAAGGGCTCGTCCCAGAATGGCTGCAAAGCGATTACGCCAAACCGATAACGAGAAAAGAACTCGCGGAGCTGCTGTCGTATTATCTGCTGTATAAAAACGAAAATGCAGTGAACTTCCCGACTCTATGGATAAGTTTGTCAACAGGAAGAGACGTATTATATAAGGAGAATGTTTTTTCCGATATTAACGATATAAATCTGAACTGGATGTACCAGCTCGGTTGTATCAAAGGCTACGAGGACGGGACTTTCCGTCCGGATAATAATATAACCAGGCAGGAAGCGGCTGTGATGATGCATAATGTTGTGCGGCGTTATTGTTATTCCGGTTTTATGCCCGGTTATGTAATATACAATGCTTCAAAGAGATTTAAAGATTTTGATGATGTAGCTCCATGGGCTCAGCTGCAGGTAGGATTGCTTTCGAGTAATGTGATCAATGGCGTAGAAAAAGGTATATTCGGACCGCAATATAATATCACAAGGGAGCAGGCGATCTCTATCATACTCAGGATTATTGAAAAATATTAAGTATTTTAGCTGATCTTTATCACCGACGATTTTGGTGAAAATTGGAGTGAGATTAAAACAAATGATGATGTAAGCAACGGTGTGATGACGGGAGCGGGATATTCTCCAACGGGAACCGTATATATCAGTTATCGTTATTATGAAGATCATGGCACTGATATAAGATACACGGAAAATAAAGGGAAAAGTTGGAATAAACCTGATATAAATCTAAAAGAGCCTTATAATAACGAAAATTATAAATTTAACGCTGAAAGTCCGGTATTTGACGGTTTAGAAGGCACATATCTGATAAAGCGGCTTATTGGGAAGAAAATGATACGGTTAAGGAAAAGACGGTCAATCTTGAAAGCAAAGACGGCGGAAAAACATGGAACTGGTAGACGGATTCTTTAATAGTTATTTATCAGCAAAAACAGTAAGTTTAAAAAATCTCTCTGATTCAATACAGAATCGGAGAGATTTTTTGTCAGCAAATATATTTGTATTACAGCAATTTATATTAATATTATTTTTATTTATGCCGAAATCTGGTGTTTTTTAAATCCGAACCAGGCAAGCGGAATTAGTATCGCGGTCAATGCTGCGTATAATATAGCTCTCATGGCAAATACGTTTAAGACCATGCCGCCGAACTGGCAGGAAATATATTTGCTGAGTTCCGGCATGGAGGCGCGGTACGGCAGCAGGAGCAGTATAAGGTTGTATATTCCTGTCGTCCCGTTCGGTGTGAGGAACATCGGGATGAAAATAATGGGAACGAGTACAATTAATACTGTGTACGGGCTTTTCATCTTAGCAGATAAGAACAGCGTCAGGCTGATCATTGCCATTAATATTAAAAATATTACGCCTGAATTTATAAGGAAAGCCTTAAAAAATGTGAGCGGATAGGGGATCGTCGTGCCCGCGATTTGTAATGGAAGATTCCAGCCGGAAAATCCAAATGCGGTAAGGGGAATGCCGCAGGCGACAAGTATGTGGACAATAAACGCGATCGCTGCGAATATAAATGACGCTGCAATTTTTGCCGTTATAAGTTTTGTCTTGCCATATCTGGCGGACATGATTACAGCGTCCGTTTTTGCCTGATATTCTCCTGAAAATATTGGAGCGATCACGATACAGATACAGAGCAATGCAAACATAAGAAGCTCGAAACTGCTTATGATGATCTCCCAGCCTCCATAGTAACCGTATTGCAGGGGAATATTGATTTTATCGCTTATATTTTTCCAGTATTCTTTTTGAGCGTCCGACATTTTGCGCGAGGGATCGTTTAATATGGATTCTATTTTATGTTCTCTTGTCTGATAAAAATCGGCTCCGTCAGTCATATCGAGTTCCGGAAGTTTGTTGTAGCCTGTGTTTTCTCCCGGCTCGTCGTAATTAGCGGCTATCATACTCAGCAGTTTTTCCCTCGGAGCGACAAAGTTCCAGTAAGCGTCGCCTATGATAAATTTTTCGCTGCCATCGAAGCCTACGTTATTGTGATCTTCAAAAAGCTGCTGATATCCGCGGATAGTTTCTGCGATATATTCTTCTGTAAGCGGAACGGAGAGCTCCTCAGCCTGAGCTTTATCATAGGCGATGCCCCGGCTGCCTTTTATCACTCCGTTTTCATCATAAGTCTGATGCTGCAGAACCGGCAGCCCGAAAAGAAATGCGGTTAAAAGCAGACTTACTGCCATTACGATAAATGTCGATTTTTTTCGCAGGATTTTTAAAAATTCGTATTTAATTAATGTTTTCATGGTTGATCCTTTCTGCTGGTTTCTTCGCTGAAGTGGTATAAAAACAGATCTTCTAAGCTGGGTTCGACCATGTAGGCGTCCTGCGCAGGAGGAGCTTCTGATATTATACGCAGGCGGACAGAATTTTCTTCGTGATGCAGATTAACTACGGAAAAATGTCCGCCGTATTTTTCGGCTGTTTTTTCATCGGTGAAAAGTTCCCAAACCCTGCCGCGGATACTGTCTGTGACCGAGGTCATGGGTTCGTGCAGTATGAATTTTCCCTGCTTCATCATGAGTATCGTGTCCGCTATATAGGAAACGTCTGAAACTATGTGGGTTGAAAGAATAACTACTTTTTCCTTTGCAAAGTCTGAAATTATATTTCGGAAACGTATGCGTTCTTTGGGATCAAGCCCTGCGGTAGGTTCGTCCAATATGAGTATTGCGGGATCGTTGAGTTCTGCCTGAGCGATTCCGAGCCGCTGCTTCATGCCTCCGGAATAGGATTTTACTTTTTTATCTGCTGCTTCTGTAAGATTCACCATATACAAAAGTTTTTCTGTTCGTCGTTTAGCAGCCTTTTCATCTATTCCTTTTACCGCCGCCATATACATAAGGAACTCTCTGCCTGTGAAATCAGGATAAAATCCGAAATCCTGCGGCATATAACCCAGATTGGCGTAATATCTTTCGCCGAGTTCTTTTATATTATGACCATTCAGATATATGCCGCCTGAGCTGGGTTTCAATACTCCGCAAATCATTCTCATGAGGGTCGTTTTTCCCGCTCCGTTTGCTCCGAGCAGACCGTGGACGCCTGGAGCTAAAGAGGCGCTAACGTCTTTAACAGCGTATGCTGCTTTGTACTGTTTACTTAAATGTTGTAATTGCAACTCCATATAAAATCTCCTTTTTAACGATTCTCAAGTACAGTGACTATAAAGCAATTTACAATTTAATTTTAGATAAAAATAAATGGCTTATGCAGTTAAGCATAAACCATTTGTCTTAGGAGAGGCTTTTACGCAGCTTAAGTTTATATTAAGATTACAAAACAATCACAAATTCACTTCCTGCATTCGGTTCGCTTTTTACACTGATATCGCCGCCGTGAAGCGTGATTATCTGCTTTGCGATAGCAAGGCCGAGGCCGCTGCCTTCAGTTTTTTCTCTGGTATTTGTGCCTCTGTAATATCTGTCGAATAATTCCGAAAGTTCTGATTCTTTCATTCCGATTCCGTTGTCGCGGATTGAGATCAGAGCGCCTCCCTGCGGGCTTTCGTCAACTATAATCTTTACTTTCGTATCAGGAGGATTGTGAATAAAAGCGTTAATGATGATATTCTGAACGGCTCGTCTGAACAGCTCCGGATCGATGGATACAAGAAGCTCTGACGCATGGCTTTTGAATTCCGTATCCCGGTCGGAAAAAGCGGGGTCGTTTATAATATCTATTACGATCTCTCTGATATATCGAGTAATGGGAATATCCTGCGGCTTATAGGGAATAATGCCGGAATCGAGCTGATAGGTCAGTTTAAGATCATTAATAAGATTTTCCGTATGATAAATATTTTTAAGTATGATATTTCCGTATTCCTGTATATCCTTATATTCAAATTCCCTGCCGTCTGCGAGAAGTTCTGCGTAGCCTTTTATCGGAGAAAGAGGCGTTTTAATATCGTGAGTAATATTTGCGAGCCATTCTCTGCGCTTGTTTTCCGTTTCTTCTGTCAGTCTGTCGCTTTTTTTAATTTCAGTATACATTTTGTTAAGCGTTTTGCATATTTCGCCGAATATGCCGTTTTCTGGAAGAGGTTTATAGTTACGCAGCAATATATTTTGTATTCCTGACGTAATACCCGATAATTTACGGGAAAGCCATAAAGTATATCCCCAAAATAAGACAGTGAGTACGATAAGAATTGAAAGTATTATCACTTTTGCAGTCGGCATCAGTCGCTGGATATTTTCTCCATTGTAATATAGTATATGTTTTTCGATATAGTAGGGAAATCCGATAATATAGCTGAAAGTATTGCCTGAATCGCTTAAGCTGTTTGTAAAAACAGTATAATCGTTATCATAAGAACTGCCGAGAACCATTAGTTTAGATGCCGAATATTCTGCAGGTTGGTTTTCAGGTTTGTTGTAAGAAAAAATTTCATCACCATTTTCATTAATCACTTGCAACCACAGTTCATATTCATCTAAACGTTTAAGCCCGATTTCATCAATATTAATATTTTCGCCATTATAATTCATCCATACGGAAAAATTATCCGTAAATCTCTGGGGCCAGGAAGCAAGACTCAGCCCTTCGGGTTCGGGAATTGAGAAAATATAGTAAAATAGGCTTACAGCGACGGCGATTGTAATTAATATCAATATAAGAAGAATTGCAAAAGAGCGTAAAAACGGATCAAATTTCTGTTTATTTTTCATAAGGATCTACCATTTTATAGCCAAGACCTTTCATTGTGACGATGTGTTTAGGAGCGGCGGGATCGTCCTCCAGTTTTTCGCGGAGATGCCTGATATGCACCATTATAGTATTGTCGCAGCCTAAACTATTTTCTTTCCATATGGTTTCGTACATGCGTTCCCGGCTTATAACTCTATTTTTGTTTTCTGCGAGAAACATCAGAATCTCAAGTTCCCGCGCGGTCAGTCCGATATCTTTTTTGTTTTTTGTAACTCTGCAGCCTTCGGTATCTATCGTTATATCGCCGATCTGTATGATTTTTTCTGTTTCTGGCGTTTGTTGATATTCGAGTCTGCGTATCTGGGCTTTTACTCTGTAAGCCGCTTCTTTTGGACTGAAAGGCTTGGTTATATAATCGTCGCCGCCGACAGCCAGACCGAGTATTTTATCTACTTCATCATTTTTTGATGATAAAAACAGAATCGGACAATGGGAGAATTGCCTGACCTGTCTGCATACTTCATAACCGTCTATATCGGGCAGCATAACGTCGAGGATAATAATATCGGGTTGAATTTGTTTGCAGATGTTTACGGCGGAAAGTCCGTTATTCGCTTTGATTATATTATTAAAGCCTTCGATATTAAGAACTTTTTCCAGCAGATTTAAAATATCCGGCTCGTCGTCGACTATCATTATTTTATATTTATACATAAAAAAAATTCCTTTAATAATAATTTTATACAGATTAAAATACCTGCTTTTAATATATGTTTTATCAATATAACTTAATGTTAAATGTAAAACTGATTTTGTTTAAGTCTAATAGCTTAATTATATGCGGTTGAGCGAGTAAAATCAAAATAATTAATTTTATAATACGTCCAAAGTATTTATGGGTTGAATGTACAGAATAATGGGATATAATAAAAGATAAAATCGCGCAGAGAATCTTATTGAAATATAATTTATTAACAGGTGTTATGAAAAAAGAATTAGATTATTTTAAAATTGAAAATTATTATGGGGGAAATCAGGAATGGTTTTCGGATCGTATGATGAATATAGGCGGCTGCGCTGCAGTTACAGCCTGTGATATGTGCATATATCTCGATCTATATAAAGATATCGGCGGTCTTTATCTTTTTGATAAAAATCATATAACAAAAGCGGACTATATCAGGTTTTCTCAGGTAATGAAGCCTTATTTAAAGCCAAGGTTCGGCGGTATAGATAAATTAGATATATATTTAGAGGGTTTCGGCAGATATCTCAAGGAACATACCGGTGGAAAATTATCAAAAAATACGCTTGAGGCGTTTTCAGGGAATGAAGGATTCGGGAAAGCAAAGCAGGTCGTAAAAGACAGCATAGACGCGGGATTCCCGATCCCGTATCTTCTTTTGCGGCATAAATCTCCGCCGGATAAAGATTATGTATGGCATTGGTTTTTGCTTACGGGCTACGAAATATTTGAGGAGTCGTTTATGGTAAAAACCGTTACATACGGCACCTGGCGCTGGTTTGATTTTTATAATTTATGGAATACAGGATACCGCAAAAAAGGCGGTATGATTATTTACGGGCAGAGGAGTTAAAATGAAAAGAATAGTAACTATTCAGGATATATCATGCATAGGAAGATGTTCGCTTACAGTAGCGCTTCCTGTTATTTCGGCAATGGGAATAGAAACGGCGGTAATACCTACGGCGGTATTATCTACTCATACGGCTTTCGATAATTTTACGTTCAGGGATCTGACGGATGATATACATTTAATAGAAGATCACTGGAAACAGGAGAAAATAGGTTTTGACGCCATGTATACAGGATACCTGGGATCGTTTGAGCAGCTTAAAATAGTATCCGAATTTTTTAATAATTTTAAAACGAAAAATAATATAGTATTTATAGATCCGGCTATGGCGGATAACGGTGTGCTTTACGCGGGTTTTACCCGTGAATTTGCGCTGGAAATGGCCAATTTATGCAGTCATGCTGATGTTATTGTGCCTAATCTTACAGAAGCGTGCTTTATGCTCGACTTGCCGTATCCCGGCGATGATTACGATGAATCATATATAAAAGATATTTTGCGCAAGTTAAGTATGTTAGGCGCAAAAAAGGCGGTTCTTACGGGAGTCAGTTACGAAAAAGAACTGGTTGGAGCCGTATGTTACGATTCTCAGCAGGATGAGTTTTTTGAGTATTTTAACAGACAACTTCCAGTAAGATTTCACGGAACAGGAGATATATTTGCGTCCGCATGCATAGGCGCGATGATGAATGAGTTTTCTTTAAAAGAAGCGATAAGGATCGCAGTGGATTATACGCTGAAATCTATCGAATATACTATGGAGGATGATAATCGCAGGTGGTACGGCGTTAATTTTGAACAAGCTATACCGGATCTTGTAGATATGATGCGGGAATATAAATAATAATATATGGTTATAAAATAGATATCCTTGCGGTTTTTTGTAAGGATATTTATTTTTTATGAAGATATGGATTTTAATAAAATAAAATTTACAAAAAAATCCATAAAATTATTGACATAATTTAACAAACGGAGTATCATAAACGCGAGGTGGTAAATTATGTTAGAAATGATAAAAAATAAGAAAAATCTAAAGTGGTTTGTAATAGCTCCGGTTTTAATTATAGCAACTGTTTTATATTCATGCAGCGCAGACAAGGCTTCGGGTGAAGTACAGATATCGGAGGCTTCCGCGCAGGAGCAGCAGGAAATGGAAACCGGAGAACCCGTTTCAGAGGATGAGGAGATTAATGAAAACGAACCGGAAATTTTTGTAGATGTAGGGGGAGCAGTGGAGCAGCCCGGCGTTGTGCAGGTTGAGCCAGGCTGTAGGGTGTTTGAGGCTATACAGGCTGCGGGAGGCGAGGCTGCGGGAGCGCAGACAAAATATATGAATCTTGCCGCGGTATGCGAAGACGGACAGAAGATATATATTCCTACTGAAGAAGAAATTAAAAACAGCGCTGATTTTGGAGGAAGCATGCCGGGAACAGGCGGCAGTGCAGATTCTTATGTGGGAACTCAGAGCAGTTCAAACGGTAAAGTAAACATAAATACAGCAAACAGCGAGCAGCTTCAGACATTGAGCGGTATAGGACCTTCCATGGCTTCCAGGATAATAGAATACAGAGAAGCGAACGGTAAATTTGCTGCAGTAGAGGATCTTACAAAAGTAAGCGGCATAGGCGAAAAAACGTTGTCAAAATTCATAGCCGATATATGTGTATAATAAAAATTAAAAAATTTATTAACTGTTGAGATAATTTTAGTTATTTTAAAATTTTTTTATGAAAATGGAATATTTTTCGTGAAACGGTTAAAACTGCATTATATAGTCATCGTAATTGAGAATCGTTAATAAGGAAGCGAGGGAAAATGCAGTGTAGCAAGGCGGAGGACTCAGGCGGGCTTAACTGCCCGGCAAGGACGACACCACATTTTAATCGCTGAACTTTATCGATTTTGAGTGTAGTGACTATACAACTTTATCGCAGATATTTTCCGCTTCTTAGGAGGCGGGTTCCATATTTGAATTTCAGTTGCAGATTATAATCTCCAACTGAAAACTGGAGGAGCAAAGTTCCCTGCGACGGTTGCAATCGTAGCAGCATGATTAAGCGAGCTCATCATGTTTTGCTTCGATTTAAAATTGAAAGAGAAATGTGGTGGAGATTATGTTTTCACAAAAAAAGAAAAGATCAAAAGGCTGGATATTTGCGGTTCTCATTCTCTTGTTGTTTTTGCTGGGGCTTTGGCTTAACAGTATTTTAAACGGTGCGGAAGACAGCGTAGAGAACAGCGACGTAAATAAGACAACCAGCAAAAATGCTCAAAGCGGTAACGAAATTCCTATTTTTGAATATAATGATGTTGATGACGATGAAAAGCAAAAAGACAATGATAATAAAAATTCTGACGATGGGAATAATAAAAACGAATTAGACCAAAATAACAATGATTTCAATAATAATTATAATGATAATGATTCTTATAATTACGATTATAACAATGATAATGAATCAAATGAAAATTATGGAACAGGAACAGAAAATTCAAATACTAATATAGAGGATAATAATAGCGGCAATAATTATAACAATAACGGATACGATAACTCAAAAGGTAAAATATGGGTTGTTTCGAGAGGAGATACTGTGGTAGTTCAGACATATGACGATAACGGTAATCTTGTATACAAACTGGATACGGATATAGATATCAGTATGCTTCCGGAATACGACAGAAAAGCCCTTGAAAAGGGTATGTATTTAAAAAATGAAGATGAGCTTTATGAAATGCTCCAGGATTTTGAAGGGTAGGTATGAAAGAACATGCCAGGAGTTTTAAAAAAGTTTTTAAAGGTCGTGTTTATTTCTGCGACTGTAATTGTAGTTATGGTAACGGCTTTGTGGATGAGCGGATATGGATTTTTTTCTGAGGATTCCGATCGGAATGGAAGTATACAAACCGTAAAAAGCGCGTCTGTTCAGGATGTGAAAGAAAATTGCGTTATACCCGGAGGACAGTCCATAGGCGTAAAACTTGATGTTGAGGATGTTCTTGTCGTAGGTCTTGAAGAAATAGAAACCGAGGAAGGGGAAAAAATTAATCCGGGACTTAAAGCGGGACTTCAGATAGGTGATATAATAATCGCAATTGATGGTATTGAAGTACACAGCGCCGACGATGTAAAATCCATAATAGAAAATACCGATAAAAATAAGGTTAATTTAAAAATAGGTAGAAAAGACGAACTGATATATATAGATATAATTCCTGTAAGATCGGCTGACGATGGTCTTTATAAACTCGGTCTTTGGGTAAAGGAAAAAACTGCTGGGATAGGAACTCTGACCTTTTATTCTCCTACCGACGGTACTTTTGCGGCTCTTGGTCACGGGATCACAGATGTGGAAACAGGTTCTGTTCTTAAGGTTTCCGAAGGTCAGCTTCTCGACGCCAGGATTCTTTCGCTGAAGGAAGGAAAAAAAGGTTCTCCGGGCGAACTCAGGGGTATATTTTATGAAGCTGACGAACCTCTCGGCAGGCTTGTTTCAAATACCCAGAACGGTATTTTCGGAATCGCGTATAAGCAGCTTGTAAATAACCGTTTTGCTCAGCCCGTAGAAGTTGCCGAAAGTTCGGAAGTAGAAAAAGGTCCGGCTTATATTTATACAACGCTCAGCAATGATAAAGTTGAAAAATTTGATATAGAAATCGAGAAAATATCAAATGACGATGATTCAAATAAGAATATGATAATTCATGTTACTGACGATTCTCTGCTGTCCGCGAGCGGAGGTATAATACAGGGCATGTCCGGTTCTCCTATTATTCAAAATGATAAGCTGGTAGGGGCTGTCACACATGTGCTTGTGAATAATCCTGAACGGGGATATGGAATATTTGCGGAAACTATGTTAAAAGAATCGAGAGCGATTTTGGATAATTAAAAAAAGCATCTCAGATTGTACAGACGCTCAAAAGTTGGATCAAAAATCTAACTACTGTGTATTGGTACATTTTGGGATGCTTTTATTTTTATTACATATAGAATATCGTTTTAGCTATCTTCAGAGTAATAAAATATGACGATGAAATACGATATGATACTACGGTTTTATTTTATGAAATAATATCGTTTGTTTAAAGATAATAATTACTATATAATGAGATTTGAAGCATATATATTCTTTAGTAGCTTTAATGTACAAAGGAGGTATTAATATTGGAGATACTTATTGAAATAGTTTTGCTATTAGCAGGATTTATTATGCTGATAAAGGGAGCTGACTGGTTTGTGGAAGGTGCTTCAAATATAGCACGGAAGTTTGGGATCCCTAATCTGGTTATAGGGCTTACAATAGTAGCTATGGGGACGAGCGCGCCTGAGGCGGCTGTAAGCATTACATCTGCGCTGAAGGGTAACGCCGGTATAACCATCGGAAATGTGGTAGGGAGCAACATACTGAATATACTTATTATTTTAGGTATTACATCAATAATTTCGGAGATAAGGGTTCAAAGATCTACGATAAAATATGAAATTCCGTTTGTAATATTCATTACTTTGGTGATGTGTTTTCTCGGTGTGACCAGAGGAGAGATAATATTAACGGAAGGTATTGTTTTGTGGATTATCTTTATCCTGTATTTTGTTTATCTGTTTCGCATGGCTAAAGCGGGCGGAAGTAATGCGGAGATAAAGGATTCAGATAATCTGGAAAAACATAAACGCGAAGGAAATACTTTAAAATATATAATTTTTCTTGTTGTGGGCGGTGTAATTATAGTATGCGGCAGTGATATTGTAGTAGACAGTGCGACTGATATCGCGAGAATATTCGGAATAAGCGAGAGGCTTATCGGACTTACTATCGTGGCCTTGGGAACATCTCTGCCTGAGCTTGTTACTTCTGTAAGCGCAGCGCTTAAAGGTGAAAACGATATAGCCATCGGAAATATCATAGGAAGCAATATATTTAATATATTATTTATAGTGGGGACGACGACAGTAATAACGCCCGTTGTTTTTTCTCATAATTTTATTTATGATACTCTTATATCGGCTGCCGCTGCCGTTTTGCTTCTCATTGCGGTAGAACGTACGCAGTCTTTAAGGAGATCGGGCGGTATGATTCTGATCGGAGCTTATGCCGTATATTTTATATATCTTTTATACTAATCCTTTATAAAACGATTAAATCGTTTTATGGGGCTGCAGAATGCAGCTCGGCGGCAAAGCCGCCGAGGATGTTGTCAATACTTTTCTTGGCGCGCGGCAGGCGCGACGGCATAATATGCCGCTGTAAAAAGCACTTTAGAGCTTTTTATTAAGAAAATAGTGTTATAAGTGAATAGAAATGTCGTTTACTGTCGAAGGACTGTTTATATTGTCAATGTAAACACTGAAAAGAATGTTGAAAATTAAGAGGATTTTTGTAAAATTAAACTATATTAACGCTAATTATACAGAAGTTTTACATGAAAGGAAGATCGTGGTTTGAATACAATAAAATTAGCCATCGCTGACGATAATAAGGATTTTTGCGATATTGTTGCCAGCTGCATAGGCGCCGATAAAAATGTCGACATTGTCTGGACAGCGCACGACGGAAGGCAGACTTTGCAGAATCTTGAGAAAAACGTTCCCGATGTTTTGCTGCTCGATAATATAATGCCTTACATAGACGGATTTGAAGTTCTCGAACAGCTTCAGGAATTAGAATTGGAAAATATGCCTAAAATAATAATGCTTACTGCAATGGGACAGGAAACATTAACTAAAAGGGCAGTAGCGCTGGGCGTCGATTATTATATAGTGAAGCCCTTTGATCTTTCGATTCTGTTAAAGAAAATATATTATCTTACGGGAAATGCCGAAGATATAAAAACACAGGCAGGAGATAAAAATATTTATGGTCTGATAAACGATTCTCCGGAGTCGTCTTCAGGAAATCTCGAAGTGGATATAACGAATCTTATACACGAAATAGGTATACCTGCGCATATAAAAGGATATCAGTATTTGAGGATGGCGATAGCGTTATGCGTTGAAAATATGGATTTGATAAGCGCGGTTACGAAAGAATTATATCCAATTATAGCAAAGTCATATAACACGACTCCGAGCCGTGTTGAAAGAGCCATAAGACACGCGATAGAAGTGGCGTGGAACAGAGGCAAGATAGAAACAATTGATAGTTTATTTGGTTATACTGTACATACGGGGAAGGGAAAACCGACAAATTCTGAATTTATAGCTTTGCTCAGCGATAAGATCAGATTGGAAAGAAAGTCAAATAAAGCGAGTTAGTCATAAAAAGATATGGTAAACATAGACGAATTTTGAAATTGAAATATAATTCATATTATATAATATATGGAATATTTGAATAATACTTGAAGAAATTTTGTATATTTTTTTGGATATTGAAAAATAATTGAAAAATAATTATTGTAATACTTTAACTTTCGTGTTAGTATAAATGTGTTCATTGAAAATCAATTATTGTACGCTTTATCACACATATTTTTCAGGGGGCACTAGCGTGACAGATAACCAAAAAAGAGTTAAAGATTCAGAAGATTTGTCGTTCTTTACCATGATTACAAAAAAATATCACGATTTTGCTAAACAGAAATTGAGTGGATATAATTTCACACCAAATGAAATTTCCACTATGATATATTTACTGGAGAACGAAGACATAGACACAGCTAAAGGAATTTCCGTAAGATACGGAATCACACAATCGCTTATATGCAGATCTGTAGATTCTCTTACGAAGAAAGGATACTTATCAGTAGCTGTCGATCCTAACGACAGAAGAGTCAATCATCTGACCCTTCACATTGAAGATGAAACACTTTTAGACATATTACATGGAATGAATTCCTCGTATATGGAGTACATCTTCCAAGGAGTAGCGCCGGAGGATGTTGAAACATTCAGAAAGGTGCTGAATTCTGTAATTGCAAATATCAGATAAATTATCATTCATAACATCATTCACTCAAAGAGAAATCCGGTATTAAAGCCGGATTTTCTCTTTGAAAAGAAAATTTATCCGGACGCGAGGTATAAAGAATATGGCGACAGTAGTAACTCAGGAGAAACTGGACAGAATAAACGAGCTGGCGAGAAAGGCTAAAACTACGGGTCTGACGCCGGAGGAGATAAAGGAGCGGGATATTCTCAGAAAAGAGTATCTTGCAGGTTTTCGCAGGAATTTTGAAGCGGAGCTTCAGAAGATACAGATAGTGGAAGCGGACGGCAGCATTACTCCCGTAACAAAGAAAAAAAGCGCTTTTGATGATTCAAAAAAGAACTGAGCTTTTATTAAGATCGGTTTTCAGGCGTTTTATATTTTGTAAAAATTTTTTATTAACAGCATAAAGAATGTCGTATATGATTTAAATACGGTCGATTATTGTCATATATTATGCGATTTTAGAAAAATTTATAATTAAATAATCTTGATTACAGCGGGAATATTACAAATTTCCCGTTTTTCTTTTTTTATAATAATAAAAAATGTATATCGTAAAAATAGGTGAGCAAAATGCTGTGTTAGAAAGGGTCGTATATTATTAATGTAAAATCAACGTAATTCTTATCGCGGATATCAGG
>JAAVYD010000052.1 GCA_022790955.1 Bacillota bacterium | reverse complement strand
TGGGAAAATATATGGTATATAATATTTAACTGTATAAGTACGTTTACTACATATTTTGGGGGATATAATAAATGAAATGCAGATCATGCGGTAGCAACATACAGTCAGGCGTTAAGCAATGTCCGCACTGCGGGGCGGATATGCCGTCTGTAAACAGTCGTAAAAAAGAAGAATTTCAATGGAATGTAGATTATTTTCCTCAGCCACGTCAGAAAAAAGATATTTCTGTAGATTGGAACGCAGGTACTATCGTTGACGGTGAATCCAATTTAAGATATCGTCATTCAAATATAGAAGATTATAGTATTAATAACAGGAAAACTGATTTAAATACAGAAGCCGAAAATATCGGCGGTAATAATTTGGATCCGAAAGGAAAAAGGCTTATAAAAAGCGAAATAGACGATTTAAACGAGTTTGGCTGGGAGTCCGACAGGAAAACGAGAAATGAAGTCACAGGATTAGACAGGATACGCAGATCAGTCAGAGGAACGGATGAATTTGGCTGGGATGGCGATTCTGCAGTTAGGCGGGCTTCCGAAAGGACGGAAAGAATAAAAAAAGCTGACAGAGATTTAGAAGAATTCGGCTGGGAACGCAAAACTGAGAATAAAAAAACTGAAAAAGAAGTTCAGAGAAGAAACAGTGCAAGAGAAAATGATTCTTATGATGAATTGGATCGGGAAAGCGCTTCCGAAGGAAAGAGAAATAAAAGGCGGCAGGAAGAAGACGAGCCTGCAGGAGTAGATACAGATGAATTCGGCTGGGAAAGAATTCCGGAGAGAAAAAGAATTAAAAGACGGTCGGAGGAAGACGAGCCGTTAAGAGTAGATACGGATGAATTCGGCTGGGAAAGAGTTCCGGAGAGAAAGAGAATTAAAAGACGGTCGGAGGAAGACGAGCCGTTAAGAGTAGATACGGACGAGTTCGGCTGGGAAAGAGTTCCGGAGAGAAAGAGAGCGGAAAGACAGTTGGAGGAAGACGAGCCGTTAAGAGTAGATACGGACGAATTCGGCTGGGAGAGAGTTCCGGAGAGAAAGAAAGCGGAAAGACAGTTGGAGGAAGACGAACTGTTAAGAGTAGATACGGACGAATTCGGCTGGGAGAGAGTTCCGGAGAGAAGGAGAACGGAAAGGCGATTGGATGAAAGTGAGCCGTTAAAAGTAGATACGGATGAATTTGGCTGGGCAGCGGATTTAGCAGAAAAGAGCAAGCATCACAGTATAGATAGGGCTAATATAGAAAATGATACGGATTTAGCGGATTTGTCTGAAGAATTTGACTGGGAAATGCAGCACGATGAGCGCAGGGATACTATTAAATTTAATAGTTATCTTTTAGACAGAAATACAGGATCGTCGTTATCCGAAACTCGCGAACTTAAAGAATTGCTTATATTTAATAAACAGAACGAGGATTTTCAGCAAGTTTTAGATCAGCAGATGGATTCGATATCATCAGAAATACCAGAAACGGATGTAACCTCGCCGAGGGGTTTCGATCTGCCGTCGTCTATGGATATGAAAGTCTTTGATTCTCTGATTGAGGAAGGCAGCGTTCATACCGGCGATGAGCTTATAAATCAGGCGGACGCTATGGCAGACAATATTCCGGATACAAGTTCTGCCGTTCAGAACCTGCACAAGGCGGGCATAGTAGGCAGAGAAACAATGGTTCGTCTGGATTCGCTGATAGGAAGCGGCGACGTATATGATGAACTTTATTCGGAGGATGCTGATTCATATTCTTCTGAAGAATCAAATGCGCCGAGAACTGTTCATGCGGAGATTGCAGATTATCCTGACGATACTTTTGAAGATGATATTTATGATGATGAAGAATCAGATATGTCAGAGCCTCCTTATGAATCTGAATACGATGATCTGTATGAACAATCAGAAACCGGCTATCAGGAAGAAATGCTGCAGGCAGATAATTTTGACGAAAAACAAGCGGAGATTACGGATACCCCCGACCGAACGGCTTCGTTTGATGAGGACGATGAATACCGGCAGTATTATTATGAAGAGTCTGAGCATGAATCAGATTCAGAGGATGATTTACAAGATAAAAATGACGAATCTGAGCACGAGGAATATGTTTTTGAAAAGATTCAAAAATTAGTAGACGCAGAAAAAAAGTTTAAGGAGGATATGGAGCGGGCTGCTTATCTTTCTCCTGAAGAAGCAGAACAAATCGAGCAGATAGAAAATAAACGCGAAAAACTTACTTTCGTTCCTACTATTTCATATTCTACTCTTGAAGATGAATATGAGGCGTATAAGTCGGGTTCGGAATCGGATAAAAAGAAAAAAAGGGGCGTTAATATAAAAATAAACGAACCGTCAGGAACTAAAGTTACCGTTAAAACCCAGGAAATAAACCTTGCAAATAAACCGGAAGATTCTTTTAACACACGTGAGGTTCGTCTTGAGAATCTTAAAAAACCGCCTAAAAATGTACAAGTTTCAGTTGAAGTAAATTCATTAATGAGTAATGCTTCCGTCGAGGTTACCAGGCATCACGACGGCGCAACTGTAGTGAAAACCATAGATAATGGTTCCAGTCATGAAGAAGTTTTCCCGGAAAATATTATTGATGAAGAAGCGGTCATTGATGAAGAACTTATAGTCGGCGAGGAAGTTGTTAATGAAGAACCTGACGACGATGTTGAAGCTCATATGGTTAAAGATTTGACCGACGATCAGGCGTGGGACAGACCGGTTTCCGTGCCGAAAATGACTATTACGGATATTTTTGGTCCTGGAGCGCGTAAGTTTATAAACTCAAAAGGACATAATAAAGATGACGATGACGATGATGACGACGACTTAACAGATTCCATGCTTCTTGACATAAAGCCGGAAGATATAGCCATCACGAGAGAGCAGACTCAATCTATAATGACGCCGTCCGGTTTAACGAGAAAACATATCAGAGAAGAATTTTTTGAAGGCGAAGATATTGATGACGAGCCGGAAACAGAAAATCGAAATTCATATGATGAAGTCGGATATGCGGAGAGTTATATTAAAGAATATGAGCCGGAGCTTTTAGAAGCCGAGGAAACGGATTATGTCAGCGAGGAGCCGGAGCAGGACGTTGAAGACGATTCGGAACATGACATTATAAGAGAAGAAGATTATATTGAATCAGAATATGCTGATTGGGATGAAGAATATGACGATGAAGATATATCATATAATGAAGACGAATATGATGAAGATATAAGTGAAGGGCTGGGATACGGCGAGAAACTTTATCTGGAAAAGCCATTAAATTATCCTAAAGGTTGGACAGGCGCTCCTATAATGAGGATAGGTAAAGTTGAAAGCCCGAAGGAAACAAAATTAAAAAGAAAAAATCCAAAGCGCGCAGCTTCAAAGATCGAAGAATCCGAATATAAAGAATCTAAAAAGAGTGAACCAGCATATGAAGATACCGATGAAGAATTATATGAATACGGCGATGAAACCGGCATAAAGAAATCTGAACATAGAGAGGTTGATGAAAGAGAGGGTTTTGAAAACAGCAGGATCGTAAGAGAAGACATTAAAGAAGACAGCGACGTTAATCGAAGAAGAGAAACCGAATTCAAAGAAATTGCTCAAAGAGAAATACCGGAAAGCCGCGAATATGGAAAGTTTATCCTACAGGAAGAATCTGAATATGACGAAGAAATGAAGGATGATGAGCCGAGCTTAAAAAAAGCTGTTCATTATGAAGAAGAGGAAGAATACGGTGAAGATTACAGCGATGAATTTGAATACGGAGAAGCTGGCAAAGATGAGAATATCGAAAATGGCAAAGATGTAAACGGATATATACCAAAAAATAGTGAAGCTGTTCAGAGAGAAATACCGGAAAAGCGCGGGCGAGAAAGGATTATTGCGAATGAAGAAGCGGAGCTTGAAAATGCAAGACCAAGAGAGAGAAAGCCTGAGCGCAGAGCTGTAAAGACTGAAAAAACCAATTATGATGAATCCGCTCACGACGAGAAGCCGAAACGTAAGGAAACCGTTCGTGATGAAGAGCCGCATGAATACAGGGCAGGCGGATTATCTGAAGCGCCAGTCATGAAAAGAAGGCGAACCGAATATGAGCATACGAGAGCAAAAATAGAAAAGCCTGAGCGCAGCAAAGTTGCAAAAGACGAATCGCAAGAATACAATAAAAATGATCGAAGAAAAGAAGCCGAGCTCAGAGAAATAAATAACAGGGAAAAGTCAGAATACAGAGAAACCGAAAGGAACCCGGAATCTGAACGCAGAAGAGATGTTCGGAGTGAGGAAGCTGAAAGCCGCAGTATTGCCAAAAACAAATCGTCGGAACATTATAACAAAATCAGGCAGCAGGTTTATCAACCTGATATGCGTGTGACTGGAGTTATCGGAAAAAAGCCGACTATAAGGCTTGATAGGAGTCCGACTATCAGGTTAGATGATCCTGAAAATAAAGAGATCATGCATAAAAAAGCCAGGATTATAAAGATTCCTGAGATAGCCGGTGAAGATATAGAATACAGCGGCGAAAATCAGAATAATAATCATCATATAGATGAAGATACAGGACTTGAAAAAGAAACGCAGAAAGAACGTAAACGGGCTCGGCGCAGCAGAGATACCGAAGAATTAGAAGAATTATCTATCGACAGAAGAAAAGTTGCGAGCGCTGCAAATGGTTTTCAGGATATAACTAATATAACGGGCAACCCGAAGAAAAAGAAGTTCGGCAAGGTGACGAAAGCCATAATCGCCGTGCTGATCGTGCTGATAATCGCAGAGTTTTCCATCATAGGCATAAGACTTCTTGCACCGGATTCCGGGGCGGCGGTTTTCATAGAAAGAGTAAGCGAGCATATACCGTTTTTAAATTCTGAAAGCGAAACGCCGCAATATACTGTAAATTCCAATAATCATAATTTAGGTATATCAGGCGTTATACGTCAGAATCAGCCCTTTCAATAAAGGAGGAGATTAATGAAATTCAAAGGCAAGACCGGTAAGATAGGTCTTACCGCAGCATTGATTGTATTGCTGCTGATAATTTTGTGTTTTGGAACGATAATATCATTTGTTACAGATTACTGGTGGTTTAAAGATCTGGGGTATACGCAGGTATTTTTTACGAAGCTGTTCACCCAGCTTAAAATAGCGATACCGACTTTTATAATAGTCGCTTTTATAGGATATTTTTATCTGACGACTTTAAAGAAAGAATATCTTCGCAAGCTGGATACCGCTACAGGCAGAGCATCCGATAAATCCATAAGCAGATTTACCGCTCTTTTGAGCGTATTGTTTTCGGGCATCATCACGTATCTGGTAACCACGACGCTGTGGCAGCAGATATTGTACGCCACAAATAGTACGGATTTTAACGTAACGGATCCGATATTTAATATGGATATTTCGTTCTATGTGTTTAAACTGGTTCTTTTAAACGAGGCAAGCAGCATAGCTATACTAATTATCATAGCTTTCCTTGTTTTAACATTAATATATTACGCATATATGATGAGCGTTCGCAGACCTGAAATATTTGAAGAACCGGAGGTCTACACAGCGGAAGAAGTAGAAAGCGATGAAGATGGAAGACATTTTGATAATGTTATCCGCAATTTATTCGGAAACACGGCGCAGCCCCAGAGAAGACCTGAACACAGGCTGGATAAGGGCAACTTTAAAACATTGGCTGATATAGCCATGCGCCAGCTTGTAATACTGGGAATACTATTTTTCCTGTGCGTTTCCGGCGCGTTCTTCCTGAAGCAGTTCGATCTGCTTTATTCTGCTGAAGGAGCGGTATACGGCGCAGGATATAAGGATATTGTTATAACTTTGACGGCGTACAGGATAGAGATAGCTCTCGGCATAATATCAGCGATTTTGCTGGTAGTGTTTGTGAAGAAAAAGCAGTATAAGCGCATACTCATTGCACCAGTGGTAATGATTGTTGTTTCCATTGCTTCGGGACTTATAGGCACAGCGGTTCAGTCGATAGTAGTATCGCCGGATGAGATTAACAAAGAATCCAAATATCTGGCTAACAATATCGAATATACGCAGAAAGCGTACGGCATAGACAATGTTATAGATACGGAGTTTTCTGCGAACGGAGTTCTCACGGCTGAAAATATACAAAATAACCAGCCGACTATTTCTAATATCAGAATAAACGACTTTAAACCGTCCGAGCAGTTTTATAACCAGACTCAGAGTATAAGAACATACTATAATTTTAATGATGTAGACGTAGACAGATATATGATAGACGGCGAGTACACGCAGACTTTCCTGTCGGCAAGAGAGATGAACAGCTCAAATCTGGGCGAAGATGTATCCTGGCTGTCTAAACACATTAAATATACCCATGGTTACGGAATTACTCTTTCGCGTGTAGACGCGATAACGGCTACGGGTCAGCCGGAAATGATAATAGACAGCATACCGCCTGTGTCAGACACTGAGGATATCAGCGTTAAAGTGCCTCAGATCTATTTTGGCGAATCCACGAACGATTATATAATCACTAATACAGACGAACAGGAATTTGATTATCCGAGCGGAACTTCAAACGTATATTCAAATTACGAAGGCGATACAGGAATAAAACTGTCGTTTATAAAGAGATTATTCTACGCGATAAAAAATCAGAATCTTAAAATTTTAGTATCAACCAATATAGACAGCGATTCAAAGATACTGTACGAGAGAAATATAATGGATCGCGTTACAAAGATAGCGCCGTTTTTATCGTATGATTCCGATCCTTATATTGTTGTTTCCGAGAGCGGAGCGCTTTACTGGATGATAGACGCTTATACAATAAGCAATAATTATCCTTATTCAGAGGCTTCCCGTCTGGGCGACAACAGGACTTTCAACTATATAAGAAATTCTATTAAGGTTGTAGTAAACGCATACGACGGAACGACTCAGTTCTTCCAGGTAGAAGACGAACCGATGGCGAATACTATATCAAAGATATATCCGGGTCTTATAAAAAACGTTTCCGAAATGCCGGAGGATCTGGCTCAGCATATAAGATATCCGGATGCGCTTTTCGCTATCCAGGCTAAAATGTATCAGAGATACCATATGACGGATGTCAGCGTATTTTATCAGAACGAAGACAGATGGAGCATAGCTACCGAGATTTACGGTCAGGAAGAAAAAGAGATGGAGCCTAATTATTATATTATGAAACTTCCGGGCGAAGAAAAGGAAGAGTTTATTAACTCCATTCCTTATACGCCGGCAGGCAAGAAGAATATGACGGGCTTGTTCGTCGCGAGGAACGACGGCGATAATTACGGTCAGCTTATAATTTACAGGCTTCCTAAGGATAAGGTAATTTACGGCCCTATGCAGATCGAGTCCCAGATAGATCAGAATACCGAGATATCCAAGGAATTTTCGCTGTGGAACTCGTCAGGATCGAAATACACAAGGGGCGATATGTTCGTAATTCCTATAGACGATGCGCTGCTTTACGTAGAGCCTGTTTATCTGGAATCCGCGACGGATACGAGTCTGCCTGAGGTTAAGCGTGTAATCGTGGCTTACGGCGACAGGATCGCATACGCTCCGACTCTCGCGGAGGCGCTGGATACGCTGTTTAATATGGGCGACGAATATGTGAACGAGAATACCGGAGGAACGTCTTCAGGGGATGCAGCGCAGGATGGAGCTTTATCGTTAAGCCAGCTTGCATCTTTGGCAAATGAAGCGTATAATAATGCGCTGTCGGCTCAGAAGAGCGGAGATTGGGCAGGTTACGGAAGATATCTCAGTGAACTTCAGAACTATCTGACCAGAATGACATCGGATACGCCGTCGGATGCTGAGCCTGCTGCGGCTCAGCCTGCAGAGGGCGGCAGCGCTTCCGACGAAAACGCAGCATAAATACCTCAGGAGGAAGAAATAAATGTTAGATATAAAACGAGTACGAGAGGATTTCGATGGCGTAAAGAGAGGCATCGAGTCGAGGGGCAAAGGCGATTATGATATTAATCGAGCAGTCGAGCTTGACGATAAGCGAAGAGAGCTGCTCGGCGAGGTAGAGGCTCTAAAGGCTAAGCAGAATAAGGATTCAAGAGAGATTCCTAAGATGAAAAAAGCGGGCGAGGATACTTCCGCGCTTATGGCGGATATGAAGAAGCTTTCCGATAGAATAGGAATTTTAGATGATCAGGTAAAGGAAGTTCAGGCTGAACTTAGAAAAGTTTTGCTCGGTATTCCTAATATTCCTAATCCTGACGACCCGATAGGCGAAGACGAAAACGATAACGTTGAGATCAGACGCTGGGGCGAACCGAGAAAGTTTGATTTTGAGCATAAAGCTCACTGGGATATAGGCCCTGATCTCGGAATCCTGGATTTCGACAGAGCGGCAAAACTTTCCGGCGCGAGATTCACCGTATACAAAGGCTTGGGCGCAAGATTAGAAAGAGCGCTTATAAATTTCATGCTGAATCTTCACATCGAAGAACACGGATACTGCGAGATCATGCCTCCGTTTATGGTGGGAAGGGAAGCCATGACCGGAACAGGTCAGCTGCCTAAGTTTGAGGACGATATGTTTTATCTGCCGAGTAAGGACGGATTTCTAATACCTACTTCCGAAGTTCCGCTTACAAATCTGCGGGCAGCCGAGATTATGGATGGCGCAGAACTGCCGCTTTACTATACGGCTCATACGCCTTGTTTCAGAAAAGAAGCGGGAGCTGCAGGCAGAGATACAAGAGGTCTGGTAAGGCAGCATCAGTTTAATAAGGTGGAAATGGTAAAGATAGTAAAGCCGGAAACATCTTACGATGAATTAGAATCGCTGACTAATAACGCAGAGGAAGTTTTACAACGTTTAAACCTGCCGTACAGGGTAATCATACTTTCTACGGGAGATCTGGGATTCAGTTCAGCTAAGACTTATGATATAGAAGTATGGATGCCGAGCTACGGAAGATATGTGGAGATATCTTCCTGCAGCAACTGCGAGGATTTCCAGGCGCGCAGAGCGAATATCCGTTTCAGACGCGAAGCGAAATCGAAGCCGGAATTTGTTCATACATTAAACGGTTCAGGTCTTGCAGTGGGCAGAACGTTCGCCGCTATTCTGGAAAATTATCAAAACGAGGACGGTTCTGTAACTATTCCGGAAGCTATACGATCTTACATGGGCGGCATAGATAAGATCACGAAACAGAAGTAAATGCCTGTTAAGATAGAAGCCGGAGAAATCCTGAGGCTCAAAAAAAAACACCCGTGCGGCGGCGACAGATTCGAGGTCATGCGGGCGGGTATGGATTTTAGAATAAAGTGCCTTACCTGCGGTTCTCAGATGAGAATAGACAGACGCAAATTAGAAAAAAGTATAGCAGAGCGTTTGGATAAGCGGCAGGAGGAATAAAAAAACTCCGCAAAGCAAAGTTGATATTTAAAATAAAATTATTAATATTAAAAAATGCCCGGCAGAAATGCCGGGCATTTTTGCACAATGATAAATATAGTCAACGCGCTCAAAATCGGTAAAATGAGGCGGGATGTGTGATTATAAAGCAGAATAAATATTAGGGCAAAACCCGGCGAGAAGTTAGATAGTGAGTGTATGGATAAAAAATATCGGAAATAATAATTTAAAGTATATGAATATAAAAAAGAACTTGAAACGAAAGCAGGTACAGCAAACGATATATATTTGAACAACATTGAAATCGACCCGAGTGCAATTAAAGCGATCATTATAAACGAAGTTCTTTCTTCGGACCCATCATAGGATTTTTACTGGACTCCCGACGCTGATTATCTGAAAACAACTATCCCTCTTTTTTAAGGAGCGGGAGCAGAAATTTCTTCCATACAAGATATATTACAAATGGGTATATATATCACAAATGCCGTAAAAACTCCAAAGACAGAATATGCAGTTGACATCTGTAAATAATATTGAATTTAAAAATTTCATTATTTCAGCATGAAAAAAGATGGGATAATTATTTAAAAAATAAAAAGATTCTTTATAAGCGTGAATAAATTTGCTATAATAATATCAAGATAATAACGACTTTGAGGTGGAAGATTTCGTACAATCCACACGCCGATGGTATGACAGAGGAAGCCCGAGAGATGCGGGAGAGTTGTACGCCTGCCAAAGTCGTGAATAAAATTATGACTTTGAGGTGGTAAAATACGTTGCGACCACACGCCGATGGTATGACAGGGGAAACCCGAGAGATGCGGGAGCTGCGACGCCCGCCAAAGTCAAATGCAAAGGGAGTGGAAGCTCCCTTTTATTGATAAATTATAGTTTTATATCAGTATACAATGTCAATATTAAATATTATTGTGATTTGTGAAGTATTATAAATAACAGCGTCTGACTCATGTATTAATACATATTGAGCAGACGGTCAGGTTAAGTTTTTTGATTAACTTTTGTGTAAAAGCAATGATTCTTGCCCTGTTATCGGATTATTATAAGCGCATAGACAAATCAGAAAAAATGTATTGACACAGCAAATAGGTCTAATATATAATATAAAACAATAAATGCAAAGACGGAGCTATTGTGTTTGTAAGAAAAGCGTTTCAGAGAGCCGGCGGCGGCTGCGAGCCGGTACGCGTTGCAGCACAGTCTCACTCCAGAGCAGCATTCCGGAACAGGATACCAGGTATCAGTAAGGAATGACGGAACGGCACCGTTATCACAGCCAGGGATTTGTCAGAATCCTATGAGTGATTGCGTATCGATGCAATAAGCAGGGTGGTACCGCGGTAATATTTTAGAATTATCGTCCCTGAAGTCGCGAGAGTGGCTTCGGGGGCTTTTTTATATACAGAAAATATCATTTACAGATATTTGTGTAATAAAAAAGTATTTTGTGAAGCAGCTCGTTATAAAGAGCGATAGAAGCAGAATACAAGTTCTGCGATTTCATAATTTCAGTCAAAGTTTAATATTAATAAAAATATACCGTGCATGAGCAAAATCCATGCAGATTTCATTTGATTAAAGCGTTAACATTAATATTAATAAAAGACTGGAATTTCCCGAAGCAACTGCAGTTGAGTCGGTCTGATGAAAAAAGACTGCGATAATAGGAGGTATGAGAAATAAAATGAAACATATCAAAATTTTTGATACTACATTGCGTGACGGCGAGCAGTCACCGGGCTGCAGCATGAATTTGAGAGAAAAGATAGAAATGGCAAAACAGCTCGAAAAGCTGAATGTAGATATTATGGAAGCAGGATTCGCAGCGTCGTCGCCGGGAGATTTCAATTCGGTGAAAACGATAGCGGAAACCATGAAAAGCTGTACGGTAGCAAGTTTGGCGAGAGCCATGCAGGGCGATATAGATAAGGCGTACGAAGCGGTAAAGGGCGCTGTTTCTCCGAGGATACATACGTTTATAGCGACGTCGCCGATTCATATGGAGTACAAGCTGCAGATGAGTCCTGATGCGGTTATGGATTCTGCGGAAGCAATGGTAAAGTATGCTAAGAAATATGTATCCGATATAGAATTTTCCGCTGAAGATTCCACGCGCAGCGAAATCGACTTTTTAGCTAAGATATTCGACCGCGTTATAAAAGCGGGAGCTACTACCATTAATATACCCGATACGGTCGGTTACACGACTCCGGATGAATATTATGATTTTCTCATGGCGATAAGGGATAAATGTCCTGCTTTGGATAATGTAGATATTTCTGTACATTGCCATAACGATCTGGGACTTTCTGTGGCAAATTCACTGGCTGCGGTGCGCGCCGGAGCAACTCAGCTTGAATGTACCGTGAACGGTATCGGTGAACGCGCCGGAAATGCATCTCTTGAAGAAATCGTAATGGCGCTTAAAACCCGTAAGGATATTTATCAGGCAGATTCCAGGATCGTTACTACAGAGATAATGCGTACGTCTAAGCTGCTCACAAGGATAACGGGCGTGGGTGTTCAGCCTAATAAAGCTATAGTAGGCGAAAATGCATTTGCCCACGAAGCAGGTATTCATCAGGATGGCGTACTTAAAAATAAAGAAACTTATGAAATCATGACGCCTGAGTCCATAGGAATCACTGAAAAGAGTCTGGTACTCGGCAAACATTCCGGAAAATCGGCTCTCAGAGCGCGGATCAAAGAACTCGGTTATGATATTAATGATGAAGAACTGGAAGTTGCATTTGCTAAGTTTAAGGACATCGCTGATAAGAAAAAGCAGGTTTACGACAGCGACATCGAAGCTATTCTCACTAAGGAAACAGTTAAAGTGCCGAGGATTTATACGCTGGACAGATTTGTTATAAACAGCGGCAATACGATTACTGCGACTGCGGTTGTAAGCATTTTTAAAGGCGACAAGAAAATTGAAAAGGTTGCGAGGGGCGACGGTCCTATTAACGCTTCGTTTAATGCGATAGAAAAGATAGTGAACAGGAAGTTCCATCTTGAAGATTACAAGCTGTCCTCTGTCACCGAGGGTACGGACGCGCTGGGTGATGCAACCGTGGCTATCAGCGAGGAGGTTGAGGGCGATCAGAAGCCTATCATCACAAGGGGAAGAGGCTTGAGCCCGGACGTAGTTCAGGCGAGTATCATCGCTTATATTAATGCTGTTAATAAACTGCTTTATGAGGAAGAACAAAATAGGATACTTAACGGCGAGCAGCAGGATTAAAAAGCGACCAGTATGGATAATATTAATGGAAAAATCTGCGGACAAAATACGGATCAAACCATTAATATAATCAAACCGGAAAATATAGAAGGACTTGCGAACTGGAATTGTAATGCAGAGAGCAGGTGCGGCAGGGGATTTAAGCATGAATATGAAATGCTTTACGGTTTGAGAAATTTCGTAACAGACGTGAAGAGAACTGCAGGTTTAAGTATTAATATAATCAAACCGGAAAATATAGAAGGACTTGCGAACTGGAATTATAATGCAGACAGCAGGTGCGACAGGGGATTTAAGCATGAATATGAAATGCTTTACGGTT
>JAAVYD010000184.1 GCA_022790955.1 Bacillota bacterium | reverse complement strand
GCTTTCATAGGGGCGTTTTTACCGAACAGCTCCTGGGCCTTGGGCAAAAGGTATCCCTGGAAGCCCAGCAGCTCTGCCGCTGACAGCAGGATGTTGGCAAAAGGCCCTGCCAGCACCCCCATGCCCAGCAGGGAGCTGAACATGCCGGAAGCCTGCTCCCGGGTCATGCCGCCCTCTATCAGCCCCGCGATAAATGTTTCCCCCTGGGGATCGTACTGCTGGGGGTGCATGGTGAAAAACAGCAGTCCCGCCACCAGCGCCAGGGCTGTGGGGAACACATAGCCAAAGCCATAGGTGAGGAAATTCCCCTTGAAGTGAGGGGCCAGGCCCCACAGCTCCGGGTCAAAGCCATAGCCCTCCTGCCTGCGGCAGATGAACATAGCCGCAAGGGGAGCCAGACTGCCCAGCACCAGCACAATGTCAAAATTCGCGTCTCCATACCGCTGGCCGCAGCCCCAGGCTGTGAAATATCCTCCCCAGACCACCCCAAAGGTTATGGCTAAAAACAGGCCCTGCTTCCGCAGAAGCTTTTGCCTTTCCGACTCCCCCACATTCCTTTCCCCCTCTCTTAAAGCTTCCGCCTGCCAATGTCCCTGCGGTACATAACGCCTTCAAAATTCACCATGTCCACAGCCCGGTAAGCCGTTTCCAGGGCCTCCTCCAGGGTATCCCCCAAAGCGGTGAGGCCCAGCACCCTGCCGCCGTTTGTGTAAAACTTCCCGTTTTCCCTTTTGGTGCCCGCGTGGTATACTGTCACCTCCGGCATGGCGGCAATCTGCCCTTTTTCGTCCAGCCCGGCAATCTCCAGGCCCTTGGGATAGCTGCCGGGATACCCGCCGCTTGCCAGGATGACACAGGCGCTGGCCTTTTCGCTCCACTTGATTTCCAGCTCTCCCAGGCGCTCCTGGGCCACAGCGGTGATAATCTCCGCCAAATCTGTCTCAAGCCTTGGCAGCACCACCTGGGCTTCTGGATCCCCAAAGCGGGAATTGTATTCAATCACCTTAGGGCCGTCCGGCGTGAGCATCAGGCCGAAATACAGGCAGCCTTTGAATTTGCGGCCTTCGGCGTTCATGGCCTGCATGGTGGGCAGGAAAATTTCCTCCATGCAGCGCTGTGCCGCCTC
>JAAVYD010000183.1 GCA_022790955.1 Bacillota bacterium | reverse complement strand
GTGTACATGAGGGCGATATCATTTTGCTGCATGATAAAAAGATGGGAACAGTGGAAGGCAGCCTTGCGGCTATTGACGAACTGCAGGCCCAGGGCTATGAGTTTGTCACAGTGCGGGAGCTTTTCCGCAGGCAGGGGCGCACAGCGGAAAATGCCAAGTGGTATACAGGAGGAAGCCTTGTGAAGGATTTCCCGGATCCCGGCCCTGTCCAAAGCCCCCAAATCTCCTATACAGTGGGGCAGGGCAGCCTGGAGGTGTCCATTTCCGGCCCTGCCGGGGTGCCCTTGTATTATTCCGCAGACGGCTCCCCCTTAAACCAGCAGAGCCGCCTCTATACCGGCCCTTTCACAGTTACTGGGCCTTGTACCATCAGGGCCTGCTCCGCCTATAACATGAACGGCAGCCGCAGTGAGACTGTGGAAGAGCAGATTACCCAGGCCACAGCCTTCACCCCGGTGCTGCGCCTGGAAAACGGCCTGCTCGCTATGGAAGGGGTGCAGGAGGGCGCCCAGATCCATTATACCCTGACCGGGGCGCAGGACAGCGGCGGGGAAAAGCTTTACACCGGGCCTGTGGCGGTAAAGCCCGGGACAGTGGCCGCGGCCTACGCGGCGGGAGAGGGTTTCTTTCCCAGCGGGACGGTCAAACTTGCCTATTCCCCTTTGGGAAATGTGTTCCGCGATGTTTTTCCCACAGACTGGTATTTCGACTCTGTGGACAAGGTGGCGGCAGAGGGCATTATGCTGGGAACAGGCGAGGGCCGTTTTTTCCCTGCGGATCAGGTGACCAGGGGCCAGCTTGCCACTTTCCTGCACCGGGCCTCCCGGGAGGCCTCGGCTGTCCCCAGCAGGGACAGCTATCCCTTTACTGATGTGCCGGAAGGGGAGTATTATACAGAAGCTGTGGCATGGGCCTATGAAAACGGCATTGTAACAGGGTATGGGGACGGTACCTTCCAGCCGGATAGTAAGGTGAACCGGCAGGAGCTGGCGGCTGTTTTTGTCCGGTACCTTCGGCATAAAGGCGTGGTATCCGCCCAGCCAGAAGATGTAAGCGGCTACACAGACGCCGCCTTCATTGAAGAATGGGCTGTGGAGGCTGTGGGCGCCATGACGGCCCTGGAGCTTCTCAAGGGAGACGCAAACGGCGCTTTCCGGCCCAGTGCAGGGGCCTCCCGGGGGGAAACCGCCGCTGTGCTTGTGCGCATGGAAAAATATCTGGCATGACGTTTAATTGCCTGGCAGTAAAAAAGGAACCCCCATGCACCTGCTGCACATGGAGGTTCCTTTTTTACTTTGGGGAGGTTTTAGAAGGTGTACTTTTTGCCGGTCTTGTAGGACTCATAAGCGCCCACCATGAACTTGGTGAGGGCCACAGCGTCTTCTATGCCGTTAGGGGCTTCGCCAATGCCGTTTACCGCGTCAATCCAGGC
>JAAVYD010000051.1 GCA_022790955.1 Bacillota bacterium | reverse complement strand
TGTATCGTGCAGTTTTTCTTCCGCATTTTTGCGAGCTTTCACTGCATCCTCAAATTTTTCAAATTTGCCCAGATAATAACGCTTTCCTTTAAAAGATATAGTCGCTCGCCACCTGTTCTTGCTGCTTACCCATTCAACGCCCGTTATACCGCTGGTATTGTTTTTTCTGATAGTTTTAGATCTGAGTATCTCCGCGCATGTGCCGTCTATTAATGTAAGCCTATCTTTCATAGATACGCAGCCGCATGTAATAACGTGACCGCTTCTCAGATGAACAGTCTTTTTTATCACTTCGTTTCCGCAGTCGCAGCGGCACAGCCACGCTGTCCTGCCGTCTACGTTATCTGCAGGCTGCAGAACCGTGAGTTTTCCGAAACGCTGTCCCGCCAGATCGACTTTGCTGCGGCTGTGATGACTGTTTTTACCTTTTATGACTCCCTTATCGGTTTCATTTTTTACCGTTTGAACATATTTTTTCATTTCAACATCTTAATATCTCATTACAAATTACAAAAAAGTATACTTTTTTGTAAGGGAAAATTTCATATAAAGATATTGAATTTATTTATAAATTTTGGTGGAAAACCTTGCTTTTTTATGTTAGAGTGTAATTGTAAATCTGAAGAATTTGATTTACAGAAAATTATACTTTTTCGCAAAATAATGACATATTGAATATCAACGCTTTTCAAAAAACATCCGCTCTTTATACGATATAGACAAAATAATATAATTCTAAAAATTAACGTCATACTCTAAATTTAATGATCTTCATTTATATAATAATTTAATCTCAATCTTGAAATACGTTCCTCAATCCTACTGATGATATTTTATAAACGATTATACTCAGCTATGATTTTACATTTATATAATTAAAAGACTAATATTATGTATAAAAACAAAAAGAGCCTTAGCACGATATTTCTACAAATCAGATTTAATCCGATTACAGTAGTCATATCTGTTGCTAAAGCTCTTAATATTATTTTTTACTGTTAGCCATTCATAAAATAAAACGGCAAAATACATACGTTACAACGTTAAAGCACAATATTTTTGTTAATGCAGATTGATGTTCTGATCTGCGTTCTGACATATCTGCATCGAAATCTATATCTTAAATCAATACGATTTCTGGCAGCCTGTACTTTGACTGCGAAATGCCTGATATTTATTATTATTCTTCGTTTGCTTCCGCGATTATCTTTGTAGCCAGATGATGAGGTACTTCGTCGTAACGCAGGAATTCCTGAGTGAAGCTGCCCTTCGCCTGAGTCATTGATTTGAGCGATATCGCGTATTCGAGAATCTCAGCCATAGGCACTTCCGCCATTAGCTTCTGAATGCCGTTTCCGACAGGCTCCATACCGAGAATCCTTGCGCGTCTTCTATTCATATCTCCCATAACGTCGCCCATGAATTCGTCCGGGATTGTTATTTCAAGACGCATAATCGGCTCAAGAAGCACAGGATTAGCCTCTGTGATTCCTTTCTTAAATGCCAGAGAAGCCGCGATCTTAAACGCCATTTCATTTGAATCTACATCGTGATAAGAACCGTCGTATAAAACAGCCTTGATGTTAACAACCGGATAACCCGCCAGCGGGCCTTTTGCCATAGATTCTCTTATGCCCTTTTCTACTGCAGGCACGTAATTCTTAGGCACTGAACCTCCGAACAGCTGTTCCTGGAAATCCAGATCCTTATCTGGCGACGGCGAGAATTTGATATGAACATCACCGTACTGACCTGCGCCGCCAGACTGCTTTTTATGCTTGCCCTGTACGTCTGAATGACCCTTGATAGTTTCTCTGTACGCAATCTTACGCGGACTTTCTACTACTGAGATTCCAAAACGGTCTTTCAGCTTGGATATGATAACGCCTTTCTGCATTTCGCCCTGCGTACCGATCAGAGTCTGCTTTGTTTCTGCATCGTGACGCACCATGAAAGACGGATCTTCCTCTCTGAGCTTTGCCAGAGCAGAACCCATCTTTTCTTCGTCGTTTTTATCTGCCGGAGCGATCGCCGTAAACAGCGTAGGCGCATGAGTAACAATATTAACGTAAGTTCTTGACTTGCTCTTATCGCACAGCGTATCTCCTGTTTCTGTATAATTCAGCTTGGAAACAGCGATTATATCCCCGGAGCATGCCTCCGGCACTTCTATCTGATTCTTGCCTCTGAGGATCATTATCTTATTTATTTTTTCTGCTTTGCCCGTTCTTGTATTAATAAGCTCCGCTCCCGCCTTGAGAGAGCCTGTGATTATCTTCATTATAGAAATTTTTCCTACAAACGGATCCGACAGAGTCTTAAACGTCCATGTAGTTACCGGACCGTCTGTCTCAGGCATAGCGAAATCTTCACCGCCGCTGGCGTCTATATATTTATAAGGCGCGTGTCTTAACGGCGACGGAGCAAACTTTCTGATAACGTCCAGCATAACGTCTACGCCCTGTCCGTTTTCGGGATCGAAAGCAAATACAGGAACGATTTCAGCGCTTGCTACGCCGTTTCTTAAACCTGCGTTAAATTCCCACGGTTCAAACACGCCTTCATCGAAATACTTATTCATGAGTTCTTCGTCTGTTTCTGCAATGAGCTCGTTTAATGCGTCGAGCATCTCAGGCTTAATAGGATAACTTGCCGGAACGCACACCGCGCCGAACTTGTCCCTTATAGACTGAACGAGATCGTCGAATACATAAGTATCTCTGTCCTTTCTTTTGAGCATTATAAATACCGGTTTTTTGAGTTCTTTACAGAACTGCCAGGCTTTTTCAGCTCCAACCTGGATGCCTGAGCCTGCATCTATTACGAGCAATGCTACGGCAGCCGCCTGGATAGCCGTATACATCTCGTTTGCAAAATCGAGACTGCCTGGAGTGTCTATGAAGTTAATCTTTACATCCTTATATTCTATCGGAATGATAGACATGTTTATAGAATGCTTCGTTTCTATTTCCATGCGGTCATAATCCGAAACTGTGTTTCCGTCCTCAATGGTTCCCGCGCGATTAATAACGCCCGTTTCCAACAGCGCAAGCTCCATAAGCGATGTTTTACCGCACCCGCTGTGTCCTATGAGGGCGACATTCCTAATTTTTTCGCTTGAATAAACCTCCATTACTGCAATCCTCCTGTTCGTTTATGTTAATAATACCTTAATTCAGATCTGTCTTCCCGAAAATACGGGAAACGCCTGTATATATAATTATATCAACATATAGTATGTAACGCAATCAAATATTCAATACGTTACAGGACAACAGCATTTATTCTTTTTAAGCCCTTCTACGCCGACTTCATAACTTCTGCTTTTAGCTCTTTCAGTTCTTCTAATGACAATAATGGAACGTATCTCGCTATTTTTTCTAATGGCATATCTCCATCTTTAATCATACGTATCGCGGTTTCTTTTTCTGCATCTCTTTCAATATCCTTAGCATAAGCTTTCCATATCTGCTCATCATCAAATAACGTCATCATCATATCCACTACCTCCGTTTCCCTGCTTTCAAGATAGCTTTTCAGCACATGTCTGTCTTTGCATATCCGTATTGTCTCCGTAACCGCCTGCTTTGTATTTCCGTACAGCTTTCTCTGCTCATTATATACTTTACAGAAAATTATATACTGCCCGATTATATCTTCGCTTTCTTGATATAAAACCTTTACTTCCGCGTCAACCGCGATCCTTCTCCCGCCGAAAAATTCTTCCGACAGCGATATCGTGTCAGGAATATTTTTTCTATCTCCTGTAAATATTACATACAATTCCGGCTCAGGCAAAACCGCCCTTTTGCTTCCGTACAGATTCTGATCAGTACGCTTAAAATAATCGTGATACGTCTGCATCATGTACATCAGCGCACGGATTATTATGTTTACGCTCCACGTAGACTGACTTTCCACTAATATCATAAGCCGGTTTCCTACGGAAAATCCCAGATCGTTATATTCCGAGTCCACCAGCACATGTTTTAAAGTAATATCTTCTATATCGTCTTCTGTTGCATCCTGATCCTCCGGATGCAGCGCCTTATACAATTGCAGCAGATATTTTTTATCCTTAAACAGATCTGTAAACACGCTGTCTTTTATCCTGCGTTTCGGCATGTTTTCCGTCATTTTCTTACCTCGCTCCATACTGCTATATTTATTATATTTTGAATCCCTGCATCAAGCAACATAATCTTGCATATTTATTATTTAAAATAGTATGCATATTTTATTAATAAATGTTTTCCTCTCCATTAATACCTGTCCTTACCATCATTCTGACAACCTTCAAACCAATAAAATTCATCTGAAATTTAAATGCACAGTTTTTTATTTATGCTATCATAATAATAAAAATCCAATAATCATAATTAAAAGGAGAAATCTCATGATACATCTTATCAACACGCTATGGAGCAAAAATTCTTCCGAAGGATACGATGCTCTTAAAAAACTGCTCGATATCAGCGGAAATTCAAACTCTGTTTATTTTTATATGGATGAATTTATAGAAAAGCTCGAAAACGGCAATTCCTATTTCCGCACCCGCGCGCTGTCGCTCATTGCAGCAAACGCCAAATGGGATACGTCCGGTAAGATAGACAAAAATATTAATCGCATACTTTCTCACATTACGGATACAAAACCTATCACCGCCAGAAATTTTATAAAAATCCTGCCGAACCTTGCAGAACAGAAACCGAAACTGAAACCGGATATCCTGCAGGCTCTGCTGAACGCCGATACCGCGGGATATTCCGCAAGCATGCGTCCTCTCGTGGAAGCGGATATAAAAAACGCTGTTAATAGTATTAATGATCTTTAAGCCGCCTCACAGCTTCATAGTCATGGATATCTTATGCCTTTCTGTATCCACTTCCAGGATCTTTACCTTAACCGTGTCGCCGACGCTCACGACATCCATAGGATGCTTTACAAATTTATTACTGAGTTCGGAAATATGAACGAGTCCGTCGGTTTTAACTCCGATATCTACGAAAGCTCCGAAGTCTACCACGTTTCTCACCGTGCCTGTAAGCTCCATGCCCGGTTTTAGATCCTCGAAGCTCAGTACGTCCTGCCTGAAAACCACAGGCGGCATAGAATCTCTGGGATCTCTCGCAGGCTTCTTGATCTCATCAACTATATCTGTAAGCGTCATAACGCCAATGTCCAGTTCCTGAGCCATAAGCTCCATGCTGCGCTTTAAATTCCTGCCGTCGCCTTTCTTCTTTTTGTTTTTATTAAAATCCTCGTCCTCAAGGAGCACGGCAAGAGCCGCAAAACCGTTTGCGGTCTTTTCTGCGCTCTTTTCCTTTCTGCGCTTCTGCTCCGGGTATTTTTCGCATATCCTCGCTTCTATATCCGCGGCGCCTCCGGCTGTTATCATGGTTTTATCTATGCCGATCTTTTCGAGCATATGTTCTGCAGCGGCGTATGACTCCGGATGCACGGCGGTAGAATCCAGAGGATTCTCGCCTTCCCTTATCCTCATAAATCCCGCGCACTGCTTGAACGTCTTTTCGCCCAGCTTCGGCACTTTCATAAGCTGCTTCCTGTTCGTAAACGCTCCGTTAGCTTCTCTGTAAGCCACGATGTTCTTGGCAATAGCGGAATTTACGCCGGAAATATAGGAAAGAAGCGACGGCGAGGCGGTATTAATGTCGACGCCTACCCGATTCACGCAATCCTCTACTACATTAGTAAGAGCGCTGTCGAGAAGTCCCTGATTAATATCGTGCTGATACTGTCCTACGCCTATATGCTTAGGAGAAATTTTAACGAGCTCTGCCAGCGGATCCTGGAGCCGTCTGCCGATAGACATCGCGCCTCTGGTGGTAACGTCGAGATCGGGATATTCCTCACTGGCGAGTTTTGACGCCGAGTAAACTGATGCTCCCGCTTCGCTCACTATAGTGTATTTGAGATCCCTGCCCGTCTTTGCTATATAATCCGACACGAATTTCTCCGTTTCCCTTGAAGCCGTACCGTTTCCGATAACTACGGTGTTCAGATTATACTTATCTATCAGCTTTGTGATTATGCGCTCCGCGCCCTCAATGTCGTGCTTCGGCTCGGTCGGATATATTGTGGCGTACGCCAGCAGCTTGCCTGTATCGCTGAGCGCCGCTACCTTGCAGCCAGTCCTGTATCCCGGATCTATCGCCAATACCCGCGCATCTTTTACAGGCGGCACCATCAGCAGATTTTCCGTATTTTTAGCAAATACTTTGACGGCTTCCTTTTCAGCTCGCTCTGTAAGCTCGTTTCTCAGCTCGCGCTCTATCGACGACGCCATGAGTCTTTTATAAGCGTCCGCGATTGTATCGTGCAGTTTTTCATTAAAAATACAGCTTTCGTTCGTGATAATCCTGTCAGCAAGCAGTTCGTTTACCTTGTCCGAGTCCACTCTGATTTTAACTTTCAATTTCTTTTCTTTCTCTCCGCGGTTTACGGCAAGCACCCTGTGATTCGGTATTTTTGACACGCCTTCGGCGTAATCGTAATACATATCGTACACGGTCTGCTCCTCAGAATCAGCCGCCTCAGATACTATAAATCCGAACTCTCTCGTGTAATTTCTTATCATATCAACGTTTTCGGGATCGTCCGATATCATCTCGGCTATAATGTCGCAGGCTCCCGCGAGGGCTTCCTCATGCGAAGCTACGCCTTTTTCCTCATCAACAAAAAGCGCCGCCTTATCAAAAATACTTCCCTTGGTATCCTGCTGCGCCCAGATGTCCATAGCAAGCGGCTCAAGTCCTTTTTCCTTTGCCTTTGTCGCGCGAGTACTCTTTTTTTGTTTAAACGGCTTATAAAGATCCTCCACCCTCTGCAGAATTTCCGCCTGCTCGATAGCAGCCCGCAGATCATCGGTAAGTTTGCCCTGCTCCTCTATACTCTTAATGACCTCAGCTTTTCTTTCTTCAAGACCTCTCAGATAATTCAGCCTTTCATCCAGATCCCTTAAAGTCACATCGCTGAGCCCGCCCGTAACCTCTTTTCTATATCTCGCAATAAAAGGAATCGTATTGCCCTCATCTATGAGCGCTACCGTCTGCTCAACAGAATTAAGACTGATTCCAAACTCCTGCGCAAGTTTTTCTGATATATTCATATAAATCTCCTGTAAGTAATAATCTGACATGTCTAAAAAATCGGCATCCGGAATCCGCCGGCTGCCGACTTTAAATATAACCTTGTCGCAGATGTCCCCTCGCCTTTCAGGCTGCGGGCTGCATATTAGTTCAGGCAGGAAATTATAATCTCTCACAAACCTAAAAGGACAATACCCCTGCGACGGTTGTAATCTTTTGCATGATTAAACGAGCTTATCATGCTTCTCCGATTTAAACAGCGTCCTCTGTACCGGCAAAGCCAGTTATCAGCGCTGTCTATAGCCAACGCACTAAAAAATCGGTAAAGTTCGGCGGGTAAAATGTGGTGGGAGGCGTCATCGTCCTTGCCGGGCGTGAGCCCGCCTGCGTCCTTCGATCCCATTTTGTTAAAACACAGTATAAAGACTGTGTTTTTAGAATGCGAAAAAGCAAACGTACAAAATGAAACAGCGCAGCAGAGCAGTGTAAATTAAAAGCTATGCTTAGGAGTGCATTATATTTGACAATAATGATCTTGTCACACCGCATTTTTCCTCGCTTTCTTTTCAGCGATTCTCAAGCGCAGCGGCTATAAGTTTTTCATTAATAAAATAATCTATATCGCCGTCCATGACCCGCTGAACGTCGCCTGTTTCTGCGCCTGTTCTGTGATCCTTGACCATAGTATACGGCTGAAATACGTAAGATCTGATCTGATTTCCCCAGGTTATCTGACCGTAATCGCCGCGAAGTTCCTCTATCTTGTCCTTATGTTCCCGCTCTTTAAGTTCAACTAACTTGCCCATAAGCACGCGCATGGCAACCTCGCGGTTCTGGTGCTGTGATCTTTCATTCTGGCAGGAAACGACTATATTCGTCGGCAGATGCGTTATGCGGACTGCGGAATCCGTCGTATTTACGTGCTGACCTCCCGCACCGCTGGATCTGTAAGTATCTATTCGCAGATCTTCCGGAGAAATCTCCACGGTAACAGTATCGTCAAGCTCCGGCGACACGTCAACCGATGAAAAAGAAGTATGCCTCCTGGCGTTTGAATCGAAGGGCGATATGCGCACCAGACGGTGAACCCCGCACTCGTTTTTCAGATAACCGTAAGCGTTCTCGCCGCTTATGAGAAGCGTAGCGCTTTTTATGCCTTCCTCGTCGTCACGCTGCAGATCGAGTATGGATACTTTATAGTCCTTGGACTGAGCCCACCTGTCGTACATCCTGAACAGCATTCCCGCCCAGTCCTGAGCGTCAACACCGCCGGAACCCGCGTGAATAGACAGGATCGCGTTGTTTTTATCGTACTCGCCGCAAAGCAGCGTAACGAGCCGCAGTTCCTCTATATTCTCTTTAATTCTGCCGAAACCATCTTCGATTTCCGGCACAAGAGAAACTTCGTTTTCCTCCTCTGCAAGTTCGATAAGAACGTTAATATCATCATAACTTTTCTGCAGATTCTCATACTCGCTCAGCTTCTTTTCCGCCGACTTCTTTCTCTGGAGTATCTTTGCCGCCTTATCGGGATCGCTCCACAAGTCTTCCCGCGCAAGCTGTTCTTCGACGGCGTCCAATTCTTCTTTTAATCCCGCAACGTCAAAGGGACTCACCTAATTCTTTTAAATTTTTGCTGACCGCATTCATATCATACTTAATCTGATCCAATTCCAGCATATTCTCACTTCCTTTCGCAAATTTTTATAATAAATAATTTTATATTAACTAATTGTGCTATTAAGTTAGTTTATTTTAATAGTATTGTAATCGATATACAAAGTTTAATATTGCAAATAATATGTTGATGAATAATAAAAGCGTTTATATTAAAATTGCAAAATAACTAATTAGACACTTATACCATCATTTAATCAATTCTATATCTTATTTTGTTTGTTATTGATAATACAAAATATTGATATTTGATATCTAATTTCTATCAGCACAACGCATTATATTAATATGATCGGCGAGCCGCCATCTGAAAAATACTATGCAGTTTTAAATATTGATGTGAAAATCTCCGCATTTTATATACATTACAAATCAAAATATCTATAATGCATTAATGAACAGGCTGCGCATATAAACTCTGTAAACATTATCAGACGGTGTTTAGCGTGTCAACACGCGAGAGCCGAAGATCCTGTCGAACCGCCTCGATATCAAACGTTTCTTCATTAGCCTATTCATTCTTTCCGCAGCAGTTTTTATATTTCTTTCCGCTTCCGCACGGGCACTTATCGTTTCTGCCTATCTTAGGAGTTTCCCTCCTTACAGGCTCGCGGTTCTGCTGTTTTGTTTCTTTAGTCGCCTCAGCCGGCATGGAACCATTTTCGATCTTAGCGCGCTGAGCTCCGATGCTTGGAGATACTTCTTCCTTCTGCGCTTCACCCGCTTCCATTACCTGCTTTCTCTCGGTATTAGTCTGAACTGTAACATTCAGGCAGAATTTAACTGTTTCTTCCTTAATATTACTGATCATTTCCTCGAACATATCGAAGCCTTCATTTGCGTAAGCCATTGCAGGATCCTGATGCCCGATTCCGCGCAGCCCTATGCCTGTTCTAAGCTGGTCCATAGCGTCGATGTGATCCATCCATTTATTATCCACTACGCGTATGAGAATCATTCTTTCCAAATCTCTCATGCGCTCCTCGCCTATCTCGGCTTCTTTTTCAGCATAGCATCTCTCGATCTCAGCGTACACATCTTCTTTGAGCTGCTCAGGAGTAACGTCGGGGTTATCCTCGTAGGATTTCAGCTTAAACTCGCCGCACAGTTTTTTCATGGATTTTTCCAGAGTTTCGAGATCCCATTCCTCTGAGAATTTGGACTCTGCAACGCAGCTTCCCACGTATTCATCCGCAAATTCCTCGGCCATAGAGATAACGTGACCGCGCAGATCCTCGCCGTCGAGTACCCTGCGCCTTTCACCGTAAATTATCTCTCTCTGCTTGTTCATTACGTTATCGTACTGAAGAACGTATTTACGAGCCGTAAAGTTTCTGCCCTCAACCTTCTTCTGGGCGTTTTCTATCGCCTTGGTGAGAGGCTTCGCTTCTATCGCTTCGTCGCCGGAATCCATAAATCTGGACATCAGCGCGTGTATCCTGTCGCCTCCGAAAAGACGCACAAGCTCGTCGTCAAGTCCTATAAAGAACCTTGTTGAGCCCGGGTCGCCCTGTCTTCCGGCACGTCCGCGAAGCTGGTTATCTATACGCCTGGATTCGTGACGCTCGGTACCTATTATATGAAGCCCGCCGAGTTCTATTACTTTCTGCTGCTCGTCGGCGCGCTCCGAAGCATACTTCTCATGCAGCTTATCGAACTCAGCCCGCGCCTTTAAAAGCTCCTCGTCCTCAAGAGGTATCCTGCTGGAAGCATAGGAAATAGCGTTTTCGTCGTATCCGAGTTTTCTCATTTCTTTTTTTGCAACAAACTCAGGATTTCCGCCGAGTATTATATCCGTACCTCTGCCCGCCATGTTCGTGGCGATGGTAACGGCTCCGAGTCTGCCCGCTTCCGCTACTATCTCTGCTTCTTTTTCGTGATGCTTAGCGTTCAGCACATTATGTTTAACGCCGCGCTTTTTCAGCATATCGCTGATAGCCTCTGATTTCTCGATAGAAACCGTACCTACCAGCACAGGTCTGCCCGTTTTATGAATCTCTGCGATCTCGTTTGCGATAGCCTTAAATTTGGCTTTTTCATCAATATAAACGCTGTCATCCATATCCACACGCTGGATTTCTTTATTTGTAGGAATGATAACTACATCCATATTATAAATATCGCGGAATTCTTCTTCTTCCGTTTTAGCCGTACCGGTCATGCCCGCTAACTTGTTGAACATCCTGAAATAATTCTGCAGCGTAATGGTCGCGAGGGTCTTGGATTCGCTCCTTACAGTAAGCCCTTCTTTAGCTTCTATTGCCTGATGAAGACCGTTGCTATAACGCCTGCCCTGCATAAGCCTTCCTGTAAATTCGTCTACTATAAGGATCTCGCCGTCCATAGCAACGTAATCCACGTCCTTTTTCATCAGGAAATTAGCTTTTAACGCCTGGATAACATGATGATTCAGTTCCATATTTTCCGGATCGGAAAAGTTTTCCACATTAAAATAATCCTCGCAGCGGGAAACGCCATCCTCGGTTAGCGCCACGGTCTTATCTTTCTCGTCCATAGTAAAATCTTCGTCGATTTTAAAATCGCGCACGAAACGGTCCGCTTTAGTATAAAGATCTGTGGATTTCTCACCCATGCCGGAAATTATCAGAGGCGTTCTGGCTTCGTCTATAAGAATACTGTCCACCTCGTCGACGATAGCGTAATTCAGCCCCCTCTGCACCATCTGCTCTTTATAGCTTACCATATTGTCGCGCAGATAATCGAAACCGAATTCGTTATTCGTTCCGTAGGTGATATCGCACATATATTCGTGAGCTCTCTGTTCCGCAGGCACGCTGTGAAAAATCCCGCCCACGGTAAGACCGAGAAAAGTATAAATCTTTCCCATCCATTCCATATCACGCTTTGCAAGATAGTCGTTTACGGTAACGATGTGTACTCCCTTGCCTTCGAGGGCGTTCAGATAAGCCGGAAGCGTAGCTACCAGCGTTTTACCTTCGCCTGTCTTCATCTCTGCTATCCTGCCCTGATGCAACGCTATTCCGCCTATAACCTGCACCTTAAAATGCTTCATATTAAGAGTTCGCCATGCGGCTTCACGACACACGGCGAAAGCCTCCGGCAGCAGCGAATCGAGAGATTCGCCTTTATTCTGACAGCGATCCTTAAATTCCTCCGTCTTGGCGCGCAGCTCGTCGTCTGTGAGTTTTTGCATAGCCTCGTCTAATTCCATAACCTTGTCGGCAGTCTTTTCCAGCTTCCTGACCTCTTTCGCGTTAAGATCGCCGAATATCGCCTCCATAATACCCATTCAATTACCCTCTTTCTCTATTTGTTATTCGCTCACGAACGCGTCGTAAATAGACTTAATCGCAGCTTCAAAATGATCGTTTTCAACTCCTATTATAATGTTCATTTCGCTTGAACCCTGGTCTATCATCCTGACGTTTACGCCTGCGTCGTTTAACGCCGTAAACAGCTTCGCACTAACGCCGAGCCTTCTTGTCATTCCCAATCCTACCGTAGCTATCAGCGCCATATCCTGATATATTTCCACAGAATCCGGTTTAAGGCGTTTTTCTATATCGTCCAGCAGATCCTGCAGTTTTCCCTCAAGCTGCTTCTTTGAGATTACTATGCATACGGTATCTATTCCGCTCGGCAGATGCTCAAAAGAAATATCGTTATTTTCGAGAATAGTCAGCAGCCTTTTTACAAAACCTATTTCGGAATTCATCATATTCTTATAAAGAGCTATAACGACGAAATCCTTCCTGCCCGCGATACCCGTTATTATGCTGTCCGTAGCTTCGCTCGGCGTATCGGAAATTATAGTTCCCGGATTTTCAGGCTCGTTAGTATTTTTAATATTAATAGGAATGTTGGCTTCCCTCACAGGAAATACTGCGTCCTCGTGAAGCACCGTAGCGCCCATATAAGAAAGCTCCCTGAGTTCCTTATATGTAATATTTTTAATCGGCTTAGGATTCCTGACGACATTAGGATCCGCCATAAGAAAGCCCGACACATCCGTCCAGTTTTCGTAAATCTCAGCCTCTACCGCCTTAGCCACCAGCGAGCCCGTAACATCTGAGCCGCCTCTGGAGAAAGTTCTGATGCTTCCGTCTGGATTTGAACCGTAGAATCCCGGAATAACGGCTCTCTCGTGCTGCGACAGAGCCGCCGCCAGAGCTTCGTTAGTTGCGGCTTCCATATGCCTGCCCTTTTCGTCGAACTGAATAAGACCTGCAGGATCTACAAAATCGTAGCCCAGCACCGCGGCTGCGAGCCTTCCGCAGAGATATTCGCCGCGGCTCGCTATATAATCGGCGGTAACTCCTGGCTTCAGATTTGATCTGATCTCCTCAAGTTCTTTATCTATACCTATATTTATACCCAGATTCAGCTCCATAATCCTGAATCTGTCGCAGATTACCTGAAACACGTGATCTGCCTGGATATTATGATCTATATGCGTTTTACACAGATACAAAAGATCCGTTATCTTATTATCATCTGAATAACGCTTGCCTGGCGCAGATACCACTACGTATCTTCTGTCCGGATCGCTGAGCACTATATTTTTAACCTTTTGAAGCTGAATAGCATCCGCAAGGGAAGATCCTCCGAACTTTAAAACTTTTATTCCCATTATAAAAAAACCTCGCTGACTTAAATTCAAATTAAACCAAATACTTTTCCGGCAAACACGTATACAAAAAATCAAATCGCCGAAAATAGCCATATTCTAAAAAATTTTATATTATCCTAAGGCTTCGGTCAATGACAACCACAAAAAAAACATGGTAACTTAACACAATCGACACAATATTACTCCACATCCGCCAAAAAATGAGTTATACTTTATTTCATACATTCACTCAAAGGAGAATTAAATGACAGCTAAACTAACCGTCATAAAAGGCGGAAGAGATATACCGCCTGCCGATAAAAACGCCGTCTTTATTTCCGGCTATATTACAGACACGCGTCTTATGGGCGTGATCGGCATGGAACTAACCTGGGATGTACGCGTTAACTCAAGAATCGAAACGCTTCATCAGGTTTTTTACCTCGACAGCGAGGAATACGGAATAGAATCATACACAGAAGCATACGGCGAAGATCCGGAACCGGTAAAATCCGAACGCGACCGGCTCATAAGCGCCCTGGGCGGCAATCCTATCCCGGTAACGGAAAAAGAAGCCCGCTTTCTGCTTCAGACTTATGTCCATATAAACAAAAAATATAATCAGAACATGCCCGGCAAACGCGAAAAATACTCGTTCATACTTAAACCGGAAGAAACGTTGAATCAGGAAGAATACAACGATCTGTTTGAAAAAATGTCAAGACCTCCGAGCACAGTATATTTTCTTATAAATTACTATCTCATGAGATGCTTTTCCGGAGATGCCGAAGGCGCAGCATATCTTTCGGCTGACAGCGGATTCAAAGATCCTGACCGCATACAGCCCGGAGAATTCCCTGAATACAATAAAAGCGATCTGTTTTCAGAAAAACAGCCTTCCACTCTTTGTAAAAATACGATAGAAAAACACGGCGCGGAGCAGGACAGCATTTATGTATGCGAATCCCTTATAGAATATAAAAATGTTTACAGGCTCGTAACTTCAGAAATAGAAACAGATCCAAACACATTTAAAGTAATAAACGCTTCAAAATTAAGCGATTTTAAAATTACAGGCGCGGAAGCCTCCATGCTTATGAATCGTTCGGAATTTATAAGCATTTACGACACAGTTTTCGACAACGACGAAGTACGGCAGTCTTTTTCAGAATTTGCCCGCATGTACACAGAAACAAATTATGATTCCGGCAAGCTGTACATCAACTTTAATTCCACGAACAATCATGTAGGCAGACCAGTATACCGCATAAACGACGATATACACACTATGTTTTATATGTCGGATTCAGGTCAGATTCTTATAGTAGGATACGATTATATCAGCGTTCAGGAATCCGAATTCCGTATGAGCATAGCTATGCTCGATACGGACATCGTACTCACTATGCGCTACGAATTTAAAGAACCTGTTTTATACGAATATATAAAAAGCGGTTTTGACGATTTTAACGAATTTCTCGCATTTATAGGCGGCTCGCCTGAGGAATAAAAAGCAGAAAACTGCTCTGTATCCCGTTTTCACACGATACAGAGCAGTTTTCATTGATACTTTTATTATTAAAATATAGTTGTATATTAATATTGCCGCAATAACGAAAAACTCGTTTCGCTGTTTTTAATATAAACTTTACGCCTATTTTTCATTAAAATACTTTGAAAACACTTTTGCAGCTTTTAACGATATTATCAGAGAAATAACGCCTGCAAACAGGATTACTGCAAACTCAAAACCATTGCAGATTTCAAATAATACGCCATATAAAGCGTTTCCCAACGGCTGAGCGCACATAGCAACCGTAATTATAACGGCTATCACCTTACCAACCATATTGCGAGGCGTTTCGGACTGCACGAACGACATCATCTGTACCGTAAAAACCGTAGAAAACAACATGATAACAAAACAACAAACCGTCATTACTATGTAGTTTATTATTCCGGAGGAAAATAATATTAACGACGCCCCCATAGGAAAAACCCATAAAGCGCATATTACTATCAAATTTCCCGCTCTTTCTATATTCAGCTTCTTTGAAAATACGCCCGCGCATATGCCTCCGGCAAGCCCGCCTGCAGCCAGTGCGCCCTGCGTAAAACCATACAGCCTATTTGCCAGATCCGCTTTCAGATCCAGTACTTCCGTTATTAAATACGGCATTCCCACTATTATCATTGCAGATAAAAACAAATTTATACCGCAGATCGTCAGCACAGCTTTCCCGACAGCCGGTTTATCCTTTCTTATGAATCGAACGCTCTGCGCAAAATCCGTCTTAACTATTTTAACCACGCCGCCGTAGTCAGCCTGTTTCTCAAAAGGTATTTTAATAAATATCTCCATTATTGCGGACAATGCAAAACACGCAATGCATACAAATAATATGGGTTTTAATCCATAAACGCTGTACAGGATTCCACCGAAAACAGGTCCAATCAGCGCGGAAAATGAGCTTATAGTATTAATGACGGAATTTGCCGCCATAAAATTATCCCTGCTCACAAGCGCGGGTATGCTCGACTGAACAGCAGGCTGATACGCTCCCGCAATACCATATAAAATCATCATTGTTACCGTAAGCAATAATATAAGACTTACAGCGTTCATTAAAATACAAAATATTAATATAAGCCCGGCAGTGCAGAAATCAAGTATCACCATTATATTTCGTTTATTTACACGATCCGCAACTATCCCGCCGATTGGCGACAACAAAATCGCGGGGATAAAAGCGCAGGCTGTAACGGCTCCGTAAAGCGCAGACGAGCCCGTCTGATTTAATAAATAAAGAGGCAGGGCAAATCTCACCGCAGCATTACCAAACAATGAAATTATCTGACCTGTCACTACCAACGTAAAATCTTTAGAAAATAATTTTTGATTCATATTTTAAATCTCCATTCTATCTATTCCCTTTGCGAGAATACCGTACATCAATCCCGCCGCCAAAATAAAAATCACGCTCATTGCATACAGTACAAAAATAATATTATTCGGAGAAACCGCGATAAGATTTGTCAGAGCGCATACTATAATAATCGCGCAGATTATTGTTGCAATAACCGAGCGTTTCTTCCAGCCCGCTGCGGCCGAGATGATACCGACTGCAGAAGATACGACGCCTGTCAGAATACTTGAAATTAAAACTATAATTATAAAATGTTCTCCCTCCGCTTCAATCTGCAGAGCAAAAATCTCAGCTATAAAATACATAACGCCTGCAGCAAGTACATTACTGATAAATGCAAAAACCGCTGTTACTCCGCAGACTATCCCGCACTTCGTTTTTAATATCAGCCTGCGTCCCACAGGATAACTCAGTAACATAACCGCATTTGCTCCGCAATATTCACCAACTATTACTTTTGCCGCGACTGCTGCCGATACAACACTGAAGCAGGAAAAAGTTAAAGCCGTCGTAAGCGCAAACAACCCGTTCCAGCTTGAAAACATTTCGTCGTCGGAAATGCCAGCCTCCGGGGTTTCAATCTGAGATATAAAAAGAAACAAAATTCCCAGCGAAGCTATGCAGACAAATACTATTAATATAGCCAGCAAATATGCAGATAGTTTCATTTTCATTAACTCAAGTTTATATAAATTCATATCCGTTTTCCCTCATCATTTGTACAACTTTTTCTTCAAATTCCCCGTTCCATTCGGATAACTTCTCAGATGCCGAAAATTCCCGCTGTATACAGCCGCCTGCAAGTATACCGATTCTGTCCGCCGTATGCTTGATTTCTCCTATAATATGACTTGACAACAAAATAGCTGTTCCCCTGTCCGCCAGCCGGCGCATAAGTCTGCGCATTTCAGCCGTAGCGATGGGATCAAGTCCGTTAAGCGGTTCATCTAAAATCAGCAGTTTCGGACGGTGAATAATCGCTCTCGCGATTCCGAGCCTCTGCTTCATACCTAAAGAATACTGAGAAACTGGCTTATCACCCGCTCCGTCTAAGCCTACCATCCCTAATATCTCCGATATATTCCCCTGTTTTCCCATATAGCAAAGATGCATTTTTAATATCTCCCGCCCATTTAAATGCCCGTAAAAAAACGGATTTTCTATCATGCTGCCTATCTCCGATAAATATCCTGCTCCACTTCCCGCTTCCGATTCCAGCACGCGGATGCTGCCTCTGTCTATCTTCTGAAGCCCGATCATCATCTTCATCAAAGTCGTCTTTCCTGCGCCGTTTACCCCCAAAAGTCCGTATACTTCCCCCTCGCGTATATTAAAACTGCAATTTTTTATAACCTGCGAATTACCATAACTTTTTTCAACGGAATTTATCTCCGCAATTATTTTCATAGCCACTCCTTCCAATACCGCGTGACGGTATGTATTTAAGTAAAAATTTATCCGCCTGTTTTACCAGGCAGATCTTTATTTATTTTTCTGATAAACTAACGCCAGTTCCTGAAGCCTGCCGAGCATCTCCTCGTCAACAATATCCAGCCCGAATCCTTCGAGCATCTGCTTGAACAACATGAACTTATTATGGGATTCTTCCGCCGTATTGTCAAATATCATGGGATTTGTCCATATGTTAGCCACGATTATGATAAGCTCCGCTAACTGCTCAGGATAATCCGTCTGAATTGAACCGTCCGCTATGCCCTGCCTGATTATCGGCAGTATATAATGGGGCGCGACTTCGTATACGGTATCCTGAAGCATGAGCATGAGAAGTTTGGGATTATTATTAAAATTCGGCGCCACAGTGAAAATCTCATCCTGTACAGGTCTGTTTATAGAAAACTTAAATATGGTTTTCAGCTTTTCCTTGCCGCTCAGATCCGCGCGGTCACGGATCTCAGCGAGTATCTTATTCGACTCGTCTGTCATCATGTCAACAACCGCTATCAGAATATCTTCTTTCGATTTAAAATGATGATAAATTGCTCCTTTGCTTAGCCCTCCAAGATTATCTATAATATCCTGAATCGAGGTATATTCATATCCTTTTTCCATAAATAAGCGATAAGCCGTTTCTAATATCAGACTTACCGTTTCCTCTGGATTTTTATTCCGTGCCATCGAGCCCCGCCTCCAAACCGACTGTTAGTATGTTTGTATATTAACATATCTCCGGTATATTTGTCAATGCTGCTGTTTTTGTATTTAATTAACTTAATTCCCATATTTTCAGCCTTAATAAATCTGCCGAAAAATACGTCTTGCGCCATAAATTCTTAAATTTTAAATTTAACGCCAAAATTGCTAATTACCCCTTTACATTGTGATGAAAACGGTATACTATTAATTAATAGTTTCTTATTTAAAAAACTCGGATTTATAAAATCAATAATTCCTCACAATATTAAAGCGGCTCCGGATGGATTTTCCGGAGCTGTTTGCTGTTCTGAAAGTTTTTCGCAGTAAACAGCGGCAGCGTTTCGGCGAATATTTATATTGACGCTGAAAACCTGCTTTTATTCATCTCTGCTCGCATACATTCCGAATAACCATATAAGCTGCATAAGTATATTTAGTATAAATTGAAACGTAACGAACGACCAAAGAATATAACCCGGTATAACTGAGCCGTTCGCTATATAAACGCACATCAGGGATGTAAATAAAATCAGCCCGTTGCCTGCAAAAAAACACCATGGCAGTGCCGTTCTTACTGCAGAAATACGCGAGTACGACTGGGATTATATGACATAAAATTGCAAACCATAATCCTTTGTAATTAAGATATTCGTCAACGGGAAACACTAAAAAATAATACGGCATAGCATAAAATGCCAGAAGCGCTTTTTCCTCCCAAGTTAATATTTTCACGATTCTCTTTTCTTTCTGAAAATCTTTGCCATAATCACATTCCCGCCGTCATAAACACGCCTATCATAAACATGCGATACATCTTTTTATATTTTTCAGCATATTTGCTGAAGCCAGGCGCTTCATACTGTATCTTCCACGGTACTATCTCAGCATACATATTTTCTTCCGCAAGATAGCTGTCGTACTCCTGTTGGCTTATAAAGCCGCTTTCGAGATTATGTTTCTGATTTTCCAGAAACTCGTCGCGGTTATAATTTTCATTTACGGGATACTGCTCGGACAATTCTTTGATCTTCTGCATAAATTCTTTCCACTCCAAAGCATTTCCGTGAGAATCCCTGAGAATCCGCTTTCCCTCGCTTTCATCCTGGTAATAAATTCCGCTGTAATTTCCGGCAATATAATAATAATCGCCCTTAGTATTACAGCCGCCTCCCATCTTAGGCTGATACAGGAATAAGAGCACCTTATCCCCGACCTGCTGCGCCGCGTAATCCTTTCGCGCAGAATCGCTGACCCTCACTGCGACCGAATCCTCCGGCGCTGTTCCTCTGATCACATCCGTGATCTTCACCGTAAAATCGCTGTACTTTACGGGATCTCCGCCGCCCACGGAGCGTATACTGAAAGGATTTGATTCCTTAGATACGACGCCGGTTATAACAAGAGAAGCGCGCTGTACAACTTCCTCATCTGATACCGCCGGATAACATGTTTCAACTTCAGCCGAAACCGCCTGCGAGCTTTCCTCCGCGTAAGCATGCCCGCCAGACACGCTCAAAACCAAACAGACCGCAAGCGCGCATATTAATATATAACTCAACCGCCTATGTATTTTTATTCCGTTCATTTTCTCATTCATTATCATTTCCTCCTATCTTCTGAATCGCATTTACATATTTTAAATTTAATCTACCAGATCGCATCAATAGTAATCTCAAACTCCTCCGTTTCTCCCTCGTCGTTTATACCGACGCCATCCAGATTATACACCGGATAAATATAAAACTCGCCTTTATCGTTCGGATAGGACTCCGCATGATAAGCCAGCCGCACATCGGTTATCCGACAATCGGACAGCTCGCACTCCGTATCGACCGTATAATTTTTATCCGCCAGATCATTATTGATATCAGCGCAGGTCTTTAGCCAGACTTTCTTAAACTCCTGCGGCGAATTATACAGGCACACTATATCCCCTATATTTCCTTTATAATCAAAATCTATCATAACTCTGTATATACCGTACACAGGCAGACCGTCAATATTAGGATAGACATAAGCCGTTTTTTCGACTATCCTGCGATTTTCATTCCAGCCTCCGCCGGCCAAATGCTCGCCTATCGACATGTAATAATCATCTCCGCCAAATATATCCTTAGACACAATAAACTCCTTCGTCAATCGTCTGACTTCATCATCCGATATAAACTCCTGCGGCGAAAAACCCCGTTCCTCAAAATCCCTGTCGTCAGGCTCCTGATAATTATAATACGACTAATAACCTGTGTCCGTTTCCATATGAAGATTTCCATCAGGAAGCGAATACGTACGAGAGCCTGTATTCTCATCGAACATTATCTCCTGATATTCAAACTCGGACACGTCAATATCAAGGCACTCAGACGCCACCTGCTCCGAAACCTCAAGATCCACAAAATTTTTGTAAATCACAGCTTTTTTCTTTCCGGGCATATGACTTTCTTCCAAAGTCCCGACAATGCTCACCGTTCCATTGCTTGTCAGCATTTTAGGATGATAATCGCTCGGATACGGTTCCAGCCCAAAACAGCCAGTCATAATCGCTATACTCAGCAATATCGAAAAATCGCTGAACAACTTTTTATTTCTTTTCATAACTCACTCCGTTCTCCGATTTAATCCATAAACATTTAAACTATTTTTTATATTAATACTTATAACTATCTTAATCGACCGCTTCGGCTCCGTAATCTTGACAATCGCCAAAGATCAAATATTAATCCTGCATTCATCTTGATCATCTATAATTATAATTTATTATATCATTTTTCTGCAAAATAATAAATACATAAACATAAAGTAGTAAATATTCTATTTTTTATTTCATACATTGATATTCAAAGCGTTAGAAATATTTAGCCTGAAAATTTAAATCGGAGCAAAGCGTAATACGCTTGCTTAATCACGCTGTGACGATTGCAACCGCCTGAGGGAGCTTGGCTCCTCAGGCAAGGTTATATTAATAATATTTTTTGCCGTAGATTTTACCGGTACTTCACCGGCTCCTTAAAATAAAAAAGCGTGTCCGACAGCTTTTTCAGCTTATCAAACACACTTTTATACGTTTCGTATTTAATATTAATATTAACAGCCTGACGGTTTCATTATTCGGATTCAAAACAAGCCCGTTTCAGACCGAGCAGCTCCGCTGCGCCTGCCAAAGTCGTTCCGTAAAAAATAACTTCTTTGCCTATATCAATGTATTTTACTATCGAACCGTTGCAGATCGTGCTTCCTGTGCAGAGAATGATGTCTGCCCAGTTTACGGCGTCGTCATAATCATCTATCCCGTGTTCTACAGTCACGCCGTATTTTTCGCTGCCTACATTATCCGGATTCAGATCGAGGATACGCATATCGAAATTCTCCGCAATCTGCTGAAAAATAGCAGGCTGATACCCTACCTGCAGGATCTTTGGATTTCCGTACTTCTCTTTAATAAACGGAACCATCTGCTTCGCGCACAGCTCAGGTCCCTGATTTTTGCAGTGTACAGTACGATCCGCAAGCCCGACGGAACGCATAACGGCGTTCATAGCGGCTATGAACAAAGCCCTGTCGTGAGGATCGCCAATAATATCGTTATCAAGTATCTCGGATAAGCTGCCTGAATAATCGGCTGGCGACGACGTAAACGCCTGTCCGATAAATCCATCATACTCAGCCTGAAGCATTATCTCTCTGCCGTACAAAATAGGATAATCCTTGCGTTCGGTTATACCTATCGCCTCCTGCGGCGAAAGCGACACGGAACGAATCTTTATCTCGCCTGTATTCAATTTATTAGTGTCTATTATCTTTTTAAATTCATCTTTTAATTTTAAATATAATTCCTGTTCAGTCATATCGCGTGATCTCCTGTGCGGCAGACAAAAATCAGCGCTTATTATGTATATTAACGCTCCCTACGCTTTAAACAAGCCGCTGCAGATTAATACATTTCATTCCGCCTGAAAATCCTGAGATTTTCTATTTCTTTAACGCCACTGTACCCGTCTTTACCAAGGATAAAATACCGTAAGGTTCAAATGTTTCAACGATTGATTTCGTAACGGAATCCTCCGCGGTCGCTTCGATTATAATAGAATCCGCCTTAATATCCACAATTCTTGCACCAAACGCTTCTGCAAGCTGAAGTATATCCAGCCTTGTGCTGACGTCTGCCTTCAATTTCATTAAAAGAAGCTGGCGGCTCACTACAGGAATATCCGTAACATTTTCAACGTCTATTATTTCCTGCAGCTTCAATAACTGTTTTATCACCTGATCCAGTATATATTCATCTCCGTCAACAACAATAGTCATTCTGGTAAGATTTTCATCCTCTGTAACGCTCGCTACAATCGAATCTATATTATACCCTCTGCGCCCAAAAAGTCCTGATATTCTTCTCAGCACACCCGGTCTGTTTTCCATAAGAGCTGAAAGTACGTGCTTCATAGTTTACCTCCTGAATTAATCATCACTACGCCGGCTCGGCGTTATATTCAACGCATCCTGCCACATTTTAACCGCTGGACTTTACCGATTTTTGAGTGCGTTGACTATATACTAACGACCTTATTATATATTTGTCACGTACATTTTACAACTATGATTCACTCTAATCAGTCTCAAATTTAAAGTAAATTGACCCCGTTTCATTTATAATGATAATTCCTTCCATCATTTGTTTCATATTCATATTCGGAATCAAAATATATTAATGCTCCGCATTTTCCGGAACCAGTTCGTCGAGAAGCTGAGCGCAGTAAACGCTGTCCTCTGTTATCCGCTCCAGATCCTTTAATCTGTTATCCTTTAATAATATGCCCACAAGACCGGACATCCTCTTTGCTCCATGCTCTAAACCTTTCATGTAAGCATCTTCTAAAAATCCACCCATTGTATTCAACTCTCTTCCTTCTTTTCTGCTATTATTATAAGCCTCCTCAAAACGCCTGTCCTTCGTAAGAACCGATAAAAGCTGCAGCGTTTCATGCACATGAGTTATCGTATCCGGCGACGGTATGTAATTCTTATTCTTCCTCATCTGTACGAAATAGTCCGCTACTATACGAAAATCGCTTTTAAACATATCAACCTTTTCATCAGGCATCCATGCGATCTCAAAAATATTTATACTGTAATCGCTTACAAACGGCTCCAGAGCTTTCGGTATTTCCAGACACTCCAGCAGCGTTACAGGTTTGTTCCAGCGACGTTTATATCCGAAATAAAGAATAAGCGTTACCACAGGATAACGCGGTTTTCTCGATTTTTTCTTCACACTGCCCTCATCAGTATAAATATCGGCAAGAAGCTGCGCCCTGTAAGCCGCGGAATCATAGCTTATGACCCTCAAAGGCATATCTATATCCGCTTCCGCCTGATTTTCCAGACCGTAAAAAGCTATCCTTACATTTCCGTTTTTCCAGTATTTAGCGACATCCCGTTCCTGCTCATGAATCTTCCCGTCGGCTTTATATTGAGAATGGGCTGATCCTTCCTCAAGTTCATTTTCACATATGATCCGCTTTCCGTCAAATAAAAGTACGTTTACAATATCTGCAAATACATCGTTGTACGATTCAAGAGTTCTCTCTGTTATATCCTTTTCGCCCAAATATTACCTCCAATACTGTCAGATTTCCTATTTCTAAAATATTCCATTTATGTTAATTGTATTATAAAATCCCTCAGCAGGCAATATATTTTAATTTAAAATGCATTTTTTCTAAAATCTTATCTGATACAAATTTTTTCTTTAAAATCCCATTCAACAATATTTTTACGGTGTTAAGTTCCATCGCTTACAATATAATACACTGTATTATGTAAACCATTTGCCAAAATAAATTTGTTCAATCAACAAAAAAATCCACAACCCGTAAATACGCTTATTTTCTTTATTTCCACAATATTTCCCAGCATAATCCACACAGTTATTCACATACCTGATGTGGATAACTTACACACCTAAAGCCGTTGATATAACTTGCTTTAACGATTTTTCTAAAAATAATGCACAAAAGTTATCCACATTTTACAGTAATTATCCACACTAAATTATCCACAAATTATTTTCTGGATTTTCCATCTTTCTGCATACATTATTCAACATATTTAATTCTAATCCGACACAACGATTTTCATTCCTGAACTACTTTCTTCCTCCTCCGAAACAGATTTTTCATCTATCCCCAGATACGATAATATTCCCCTGCTGACAGCAAAAGCCAGTGTCCTCTGATAATCCTCGCTGCTTAAAAGCTCCGCCTCCGATGCATTCGATAAGAATCCGCATTCCACTATCACCGTAGGGCAGCCTGCATTTTTCATTATCACCACATCATTTTTCTTAAGCGCGGTTCTATCATTCCCATTATCTATATCAGACAGCAAAAAACCCTGAATTCTTTCCGCCAGATTCCGACTGAGTTCGCCGACATCCTCACTGCACGAAGTCGTATAAAAAGTCTGCGCCCCGAAAGCCGATCTGTCCGCTTTGTAACTGTTTAAATGTATACTGACAAAAGCGTCCGCGCCCAAAGAATCAGCCATATCTCGCCTAGCGTGCAGATCTTCCGCTTTAAGACTGCGGATACTGCGCTTGCCCTCTATCTCCATCTGTTCCGTACCGTCGTTTTTAACGCCTGTATAAAGCCCTTTATCTTCCTCGCGAGTCATTACAACATCTATATCATAATCTTTAAGTATATCCTCAATAAACTTGCTTATTCCAAGGTTTATATCTTTCTCACTTATGCCTGACGCACTTACCGCTCCTCCGTCAATTCCGCCATGCCCCGCGTCTATTATAACAACAGGTTCCTTATCCTTTGAAAACACGCTTACAGATTGAAAAACTCCTGTCACTTTATCCAGAAAATCCCCCGTAGGCGTTCCTGCAAAAACTGCCGTCAAACTATCTCCGCTGACTGAACGCACGCAAAAGCCCGTACAAAGGACAAAAAGAATAGCGGCTGACACCGCTATTCGTCTGTTTCTTTTATTAATACTTTTCTCTGATCTGGCAGCTCCCTTCGTTTCTGCGCCTCGTATGCCGCACTTATACTCATGCTTTCTCCCGTTAAAAACTGATTTTACAGACATATTATTTCCTCCCGATACTTTCGATAAAAAATGATATGCTGATAGATTTATTAATATGAATGAACTGATCTGAAACGGACAACCGATAAACAATAATCACTGTTATATAATTTCAGCATCGTTACTAAAATGCGAGCAAATTTATATCAATATACAACCTTTTCAATTGATATTCTTTATAATATCAGCATTCCTATATTATAAAATATAAATGTAACAATCCACGCTACAAACGTCTGAAATATCACCGTTACAATCGCTGCCTTTCCGCCGAGTTCCCGCTTCACCGCAGCTATCGCCGCCACGCACGGCGTATAAAGCAGGCAAAATACAAGGAAACAGTACGCGGTCAGCGGAGTAAATAAATCAGGCAGCAGCGCTGTTATCTGGGAAGAATCTCCCGCGCTCACTAAAACCGCAAGAGTGCTGATAACGGCTTCTTTTGCGGAGAAGCCCGTAACGAGAGCCGTTGCGATACGCCAATCGCTGAATCCAACAGGCGCGAGCAGCGGCGCTATAAATCTGCCTACCTCGGCAAGTATGCTCTGCGAGCTGTCGTTCACCATATTAAACCTGATATCAAAACTCTGAAGCAGCCATATGATAATAGTTGCAATAAATATAACTGTGAACGCCTTTTTAATAAAATCTTTCGCTTTCTCCCACATATGCAGCAGCACACTTTGAACAGCGGGAAAACGATACGCCGGAAGTTCCATTATAAACGGAATAGGCTCTCCCTCATAGGCGAATTTTTTCATTATGAATCCGCATAAAATACCTACGGCGATTCCCAGCAGATATATCGAAAACATTATTAACGCCTTCTTTTCGGCGAAAAATGCCGCCACGAAAGTTGCGTATATAGGCAGTTTTGCGCTGCACGACATGAATGGTATTAATACCACTGTAAGACGCCTGTCCCGCTCGCTGGAAAGCGTCCGCGTAGCCATTATTGCCGGCACCGAACAACCGAACCCTATCAGCATCGGCACGAACGAACGTCCGGACAGCCCTATAGTTCGCAAAAATCTATCCATTACAAACGCTACCCGCGCCATATATCCGCTATCCTCAAGTATTGAAAGCAGGAAAAACATAAGCACGATAGTAGGCAGAAACGAAAGCACGCTGCCCACGCCCGAACACACGCCGTCTATAAGAAGCGACCTGAGAGTTTCGTTAATCGCAAGACTTTCCAGTCCTTTATCTATAACCCCGATTATTGCGTCTATTCCCATAGAAAACGCATCGCTTAAACCCGCGCCAATCGCTCCAAAGGTTATCCAAAATATTACAAGCATTATGCATAAAAATATAGGTATGGCAAATATTTTATGTGTTAATATTTTATCTATTTTAACGCTTCTGACATGTTCTTTCGATTCGGTAGGCTTGACCACAGTTTTTTTCACAGCCTCCACTATGTAATTATATCTCGCATCCGCAAGGGCCGCTTCCCTGTCCATACCGCAGTGAAACTCCATATCCTCTACGATATGCCCTATAATATCTATCTCCGGCGGTTGGATTTCAAGATCTGTCATCATACGTTCATCGCCTTCCACCAGTTTTACTGAAGCAAACCGCAAAGCCACTCCATGACTGTCCGCTTCGTCGCAGATTATATGGGCAATGGAATGAATCGCTCTGTGAACATCTCCCGAACAAAAATCCACATTTTTAGGTTTTTCTTTATTACCGCCTATTTTAAGGGCTCGCCTGACAAGCTCCTCAACCCCCTGATTCTTAGATGCCGAAATAGGCACTATCGGAGCTCCCAAAAGCTCGCTGAGAGTCTCTATATCTATTCTTCCCCCATTCGCTGCAATCTCATCCATCATATTGAGCGCAATTATCATCGGTATATTAAGCTCAGCTAACTGAAGCGTCAGATACAAATTCCTCTCGATATTTGTAGCGTCGACTATATTGATTATCGCATCGGGATGCTCTTTTATCAAAAAATCTCTCGTAACTATTTCTTCCGCAGTATACGGAGATAAAGAATAGATGCCGGGCAGGTCTACCACTATCGCATCTTCGTGTTTTTTTATCGGTCCTTCTTTTTTATCCACCGTAACTCCCGGAAAATTACCCACATGCTGTTTGCTTCCAGTCAGCTGATTAAACAGCGTCGTTTTTCCGCAGTTCGGATTACCTATAAGCGCAAATATCATATTTCCTCTATCTCAATCTTTCCAGCTTCTTCTAATCTTAAAGTCAGTTCGTATCCCCGCAGGGAAATTTCTATGGGATCTCCAAGAGGCGCCGTTTTTCGTATTACGACCCTGACTCCCGGCGTCAGCCCCATATCGAACAGCCGCCTGCGAATCGCGCCTTCGCCGTTGACTCTCACTATAACCGCAGGCTGACCTATTTTGAGTTTATCCAGCTTCATAACTTCATTCCTTTCTTAAGTTTACCCGTTGTGCTATTAGAAAATAAGCTGCTTTATCCTGCTGAAATTATATTCGTTGCCAGATAATTTATTTATCAGTATGCAGATATCATATGCAAAAATTTTAGTCAGCATTCTGGTATAAAGTCCCGATGTACTCTTTGCCAAAACTTTTTCTGCATTCAATTGTTCACTTAACTGAGAAAAAGTAGTTTCGATCCTGCGGCGTTTACTGAATATCATACGTTGTGTTTCTTTTGGCCATTTGATCTTACTATTTGAACGTTTTAGTGTCATAAGATTAATATCCTGACACTTTAGTTCGTTAGTCAGAGCTTTATCAGTAT
>JAAVYD010000050.1 GCA_022790955.1 Bacillota bacterium | reverse complement strand
TTCGATATTGAACTTTTTCTTGAACTTTTCAACACGTCCGCCGCGATTGATAAATTTCTGCTGACCAGTAAAAAACGGATGGCATGCAGAACAAACGTCCAATCTCATTTCTTCTTTTATTGACTTGGTTTCAAATGAATTACCGCAAGCGCAGGTAACTTTGCAAACCTTATAATCCGGATGTATTCCTTCTCTCAATTTTTTCACCTCTCTTCGCGTGTCGCCTTAGTTTAACGCACGTTTTCTATAGACTATATTTCTTCAAGTAAATCAGAACTAATTTACCCTTTAGCATAATAACTATTTGATAATAGCATATTGTTATTATCAAGGCAAGCCTTTTTTGAAACTCACACAGGACAGCGTTTTCATTTTGATAACATATCTATTTGTCTTTTAAGAAAACACAGCTTACCACTCTATCCATTCCAGGAAGATCTTTATCTACGCGTATATCGCTGTATCTGCCTGCTTCTTTAAGCAGTTCCGTTACTTCGTCCGCCTGGTCATGACCGATCTCCATCATTAAAAGTCCTCCAACTTTCAGATTTCTCTGGGCGTCCCTCGCGATAATCCTGTAAAAATCAAGACCGTCGTCGCCGCCGTTTAACGCTAAAAGCGGCTCGTACTCGCGAATTTCTCTCTGAAGTTTTACTACTATATCTGACGGTATGTAAGGCGGATTGCACAGGATCATATCGAATTTACCTTTAAGCGGTTTTTCTTTATCGCGTTTATTTATAGTGTTAAACATATCGCTTTTTATAAATTCCATACGTTTTTCAACGCCGTTTTCCGCCGCGTTTATTCTCGCTATCTCAAGCGCTTCATCGCTGATATCGCACGCCGTAATCTTTGCCTTCGGAAGAAAATGAGCCATGGATATTCCGATAGCTCCGCTTCCGCAGCACATATCGAGTATATTAATGTTAGCCTTCTTTTCTCTCGATCTCTCAAGAGCAAGCTCTACAAGGGATTCCGTATCCTGCCTTGGGATAAGCACCGACTTGTTGACTTTAAATTTAAGTCCCATAAATTCCTGAGAACCGACTATATACTGCAGCGGTTCCCTGCCTGCGCGCCGGTCTACCAATTCAAAATATGCGTCCGCATGGCTTTCATCCGTACCATGATTTTTATGAGTAAACAGAAAATTGCCATCCTCATTCATTAAAAACATAAGCAGCAGCTCGGCGTCGCGCTTCGCATCCATGATCTCCGCCTGTTCGAGCCTTTTTATTCCTACTTCAAGAATCTCCCCAAAAGTGATAAGCATTTATAAACTGACCTTTCATACTTTGTATAATATTAAAACTAAAAGCTGATATATTTTTTGCATTATTATTTATTCTTGTATTGCGCATGGATCTTTGTTTTTATTCCTCTGAATCCTTGCTGAGTTTTACCGCTTTATCATTTACGCTTTCGCCTGACTTCCGGCTCTCATTTCTGTTTTCCTGAATCTCTGCTTTCGCCTCAGGTTCGCCCGAATTATTTTCATCATGGACGGTTTGACTTTTCTGCGTATTATCCGCTTCCGAATCCGAAGCGTTTTCCTGCAGCTTTTCTCTGTCTATTCTGTTTCCCTGAGAATCCACATCGTAAATTCTTTCCTGCGGAGGTTCTTCGCTAAGACAAGCCTTTACCGCTACAATAGCTACCTCAAGCTGTGATTCATCAGGAACCTTTGTAGTCAATCTCTGCATAAGAAGACCTGGCACACTGAGTATCTTAACCGCCATGGATTCGCTGTTGCCCGCCCACTTGAGCACCTCATAGGAAAGCCCCGCTACCACGGGTATTAATATTATCCGCGAAAGCAATCTTATCCAGACATTAGGCCAGCCTAAAAAAGAAAATAACAGCAGGCTGATTATCATTACAAACATCAAAAAACTTGTTCCGCAGCGCGGATGCAGCGTTTCAAACTGCATGCAGTTTTCCGGTTTAAGTTCGAGTCCGTTTTCGTAACAGTGAATAGTCTGATGCTCGGCGCCGTGGAACTGGAATACCCGTTTTATATCGTTCATCTGCGATATAATTGCTACATAAAGAATAAACATTATTATCCTTAAAACGCCTTCAATAAGATTCAGAACTATAGCATTGTGAATTACGTGCCCTGACAATCCCACTACCCACGTAGGAAGCAATACAAATATTCCCAGAGATACCGCGAGCGCCACTACCACCGACGAGTAAAGCAGAAAATTAAACACTCCTTTTTCGCTGAAATGTTCAGACAGCCACTTTTCAAATCTCGTGGGCTCTTCTAATTCTTCCTCAGGCAGAGATTCTTCAAGAACCTGAGCTGAATACATCAGTGTGCGAGTGCCCGTCACAAGAGAATCCACAAACGTAACGACTCCGCGTATTATCGGAACTTTAGTCCATTTACTCCTGGGCTTAGCCGGTTCTTCTTTTATATTGATAGTACCGTCGGGCCGTCTTACCGCTATGGCTGTTCTATCCGAACCTTTCATCATTATGCCTTCCATAACAGCCTGACCGCCCATTTTAGTTGGATTCGCATCTTTAATAAAAATTTTACTGAAATCCATATTGATTCTATATCCTTTATCCTAATATTTTTGTTTTATTAATAATTTGAACAAAATCTATATTTGATTTCGTATGAGCGAGATTATCTATTATAGTTTCTGTAACCTCCTGGATACCCTGATTAGACATAGCTCGCCTTACTTTCCAAATAGCCTCCAGTTCGTGCTTTGAAAGCAGCAGATCTTCTCTGCGCGTTCCCGACTTATGGAGATTAATAGCAGGAAATATCCTCATCTCAGACAGCTTTCTGTCTAAATGAAGCTCCATATTACCTGTACCCTTAAATTCTTCAAATATAACATCATCCATCCTGCTTCCTGTTTCTACCAGAGCTGTGGCAAGAATAGTAATGCTTCCGCCCTGTTCCATTTTACGAGCCGCCCCGAAAAATTTTTTCGGTCTGTGCAAAGCTCCCGGATCAAGACCTCCGGACAGTGTTTTTCCCGATGACGGCACTACCATATTGTAGGCTCTTGCCAGACGGGTAATGCTGTCAAGAAGTATAACGACGTCTTTTTTATGTTCTACCAGACGCTGAGCATAGGCGAGCACCATCTCGGCTACCTTAACGTGATGCTCAGATTGCTCGTCGAAGGTTGAATATATAACGTCGCCCTTTATGGATCTCTGCATATCTGTAACTTCCTCCGGGCGCTCGTCTATGAGAAGCACTATGACATTCATCTCCGGATATCTTGATTCTATGGTTGATGCTATTTTCTTCAGCAAAACGGTTTTTCCTGTTTTGGGCGGCGCGACTATAAGCCCTCGCTGACCTTTTCCGATAGGAGCGATAAGATCTATTATACGCGTAGAAAGCTCCTTTGATGAAGTTTCCAGCCGTATCCTTTCATGCGGAAATATCGGAGTAAGATCTTCGAAATTTGGTCTGCGCATAGAAACGCCGGGTTCATCTCCATTCACCGTATTAACGTAAAGAAGCGCTCCAAAACGCTCTCCGTCGTTAGGTTTTCTGCTTATTCCTTTTATTTTATCACCTGTTTTGAGATTAAATCTTCTGATTTGAGTTGGAGAAACATAAATATCTTTGTCGCTTGATAAAAAATTGTGGAAACGTAAAAAACCAAAGCCGCCCTCGGCAATATCGAGTATGCCTTCCACCTGAGGACGTTCTTCTTCGCTGTACTGGCGTTCCTGCTTTGCAGCAGGTTCGGATTTAATAATATGATTATCCTCGCAATTCGATTTTTCCGGCTGCCCTGCCGTCTTTTCGATATTTTCGGAACTCTCATTCTCTGACGGCTTATTTTGCCCGCATTCATCTGAATCCTTTTGCATGTTTACTGTATTTCGTATATTGCCCCCTTCGGTCTCCGCTATTTCAAAATCTTTTTTTAAATCCCTGTCTGCGGGCTGATTCATATTTTCTATACGGTCTTCTGCTTCAGAAGCGTATTTATGTTCTGTCACTTCCGCTTCGCACTCCGCAGCTTCAAAATCAACTCCGTCAGAATTTTTCAGCTCCGAATCATAATTTCTGCTTTCATCATTATTATGAACACTGATTTCATTAATATCCTTTCCCGAAAATTCCAGGATCAGCCTGCGCAGTTCTACTTTGCCTATATCTTCCACTTCAGGGATTCCGAGATCCTGCGCTAACGACCTCAACTCGGCGACCTTCATAGGTTTCAGTGTTTGTTCGTCAATAGTATTCATGTGTTTATTCCCACCTTTTACTAATATGCGATCCGAAAACGCTTCTCCCCTTTGCAAAATCAAGTCGTCTTCAACGGTCAACCGCAATATTCGATTTTCCCAATTGGATCGGTTCATTTAAACAGTGCGGGTTTAAAAACCCGCACATAAAACCATCTGTTTATTTTTCAACTTTTGCGTAAGAAGGCTTTTTATTCATATCGTGAACAGCCTCTATAAATCGCAAAGTACCGGTAGCGCTTCTCATAACAACCGTATGAGTTTTCACTACATTATTCGGCATAAAACGCACTCCCTTAAGCATATCTCCATCGGATACTCCGGTAGCTATAAATAAAATATCGTCTCCCGCAGCAAGATCGTCTGTACTGAGAACATTATAATACGACGGATCCGCCTTTGCATTGCTTATTTCTTCGGAAGTAGTAGGCGTTAATCTTCCCTGAATTTCTCCGCCCAGACACTTTAAAGCCGCGGCAGCAAGAACTCCTTCAGGACAGCCTCCTATACCTACCATCATATCCACTCCGCTGTCATCAAAACAGGTGGAAATAGCGGCAGCTACGTCACCGTCGCTGAACAGTTTTATTCTGCAGCCCATTTCGCGGCATTGTTCTATTATAGATTCATGCCTTTCTCTTTCAAGAATAGTAATCGTCATATCCTCTATGCTTTTGCCTAAAGCCTTAGCTGCGTTTTTAATATTCTCTTTCAGCGGCTTCTCTATATTGATAGAGCCTTTGGCTTTCGGGCCAACGGCAATCTTATCCATATAAAAATTTCTCGTATTAAATAAATTTCCTTTAGCTGAAATCGCAATAACTGAAATGGCGTTTGACAAACCTTTTGCAGTCGATGTAGTTCCGTCTAACGGATCTACCGCAATATCCACAGACGAAGCCTGCGGTCCGGCCATGCCTATTTCTTCACCGATATAAAGCATAGGCGCTTCATCTTTTTCGCCCTCGCCTATAACGACTATACCGTCAACATTTACCGTTTCAAACATATTTCTCATACCGGTTACAGCAGCCTGATCCGCCGCGTTCTTATCTCCGCGGCCCAGCCACTTCGCCGCCGCTATCGCCGCCGTTTCCGTAACGCGAGCCAGCTCTAATCCAAGATCCCTATCCATGAGCTTGTTTTCGTTTGACATTTATTCTACCTCCGGGAAAAACATACCTGCATCGTTTATTGCCGCTTAATCTGATTAAAGCAGCAAAATACAATATATAAATAGTTCAATCCTTAGTATTTTTATTATTTTTACCGAACGTGATTTTGTATTACAATATATTTTAATACCCGCGTTCTGCTAAAATACCAGTTATTTTCAGAATGAAACCCGCTTTCCGATTCTCTTTTGACAGATAACAAAGTTATTCCATTAACACAATAAATGATATTTTTAGTATGATAAACAAATTTTATTAATCGTTTTTGCTGTCGTCCTCGCCATTTTCGCCGTCTTTTTCTATTCCATATATTTCTATAAGCATTTCTTCGGTTTTATCTTCATCTTGAAGATAATATGAAACTTCTCCTATATATTTACCTTCTCCCGGCAAAGTATAGGTATGGATATCTCCGGACTCAAGCCCTATTGCGGCAAGAGCGTACTTAGAAGCTGCTCCTATGGTAAGATCGGACTGTACGTTAGAACTTATCAGTTTTGCAGAATCTATGATGCCATGGCTCAGGCATTGCTTGAATGCGCATTTTACGAATTCCTGCTGTGCTGCCACACGTCCTATATCTCCGTCTGAATAACCGTGCCTATATCTCAAATACTGCACGGCATGGTCGCCGTCTAATGTCTGATAGCCTTTTTTAATGTCTATAACGAGCGGAGGCTTATCATATGGATCTCTGTATCTCATATTTCTGGGAACATCTATAGGCACACCGCCTATACCGTCTACAATATTTTTAACGGAATCATAGTCGACAACTGCGTAATAATTGATAGGAATGCCGCACAGCACATCGCTGACAGCGTTAGCCGTTCCTTTTATACCCTCGCTTCCGTAAGCCGCGTTTATTTTCTTCTGACCCGGAGCGTTATATCCCGCACGTTCGTAATACGTATCTCTCGGCACGGAAATTACATCTACACGGTCTTTGTCCATGTCCCAGCTGACGAGCATTATAGTATCCGTCAGTTTCTGATTAACGCCCACCATAAGAGTATTCATGCGCTTTGTATCTGAGAACGCTTTAAAAAACGGACTGTTCGGATCTACCAGAACATCCATTTCGTCTTCGATGCTTTCAACGTCTCCATCTGAACTGAACATATTAATATTTGACACAGCCCTGACTATGGGTATAAAAATTAACGTAAATAAAATCAAAAATACCAGAAAAAATTTAAAAAATGTTTTTGCTCTCATATCTGAGTTTCCTTTTATTATACAATCTCTATATACTACATGCAATAAATCATATTTGTCTGTTTTAGCATACATATTTATATGCGCTACATGTCCCCGATTTATCTATAATATACTTTTTTTGCTCCCATGAAAACAAAAACTTTTACCATTATGAAAATTTTAAGAAAAGAACGACCGCTGAAAACGGTCATTCTTCAATTTTTAATTAAAATCTGCTGATTTTTAAATATCGGCCATACTCAATAAAGACCAAACTTATATGTTTTAATATGTGTAGAAGCCTTCTCCTGTTTTCTGTCCAAGTTTTCCGGCTCTTACCATTTTTCTCAGCAACGGATGAGGTCTGTATTTATCCTCTCCGAGTTCTGAATGTAAAGTTTCCATAATAGCAAGACAAATGTCAAGTCCTACCAGATCCGCGAGAGCCAGCGGTCCCATAGGATGATTTGCGCCAAGCTGCATAGCCTTATCTATATCTGATGCAGAAGCTATTCCCTCTGCAAGAACAGCAACGCACTCGTTTATCATAGGAACAAGCATTCTGTTTACAACAAATCCCGGAGCTTCCTTAACCACGATAGGAGTTTTCAGCAGCTTTTCGGAAACAGATTTTGCGGTTTCAAGAGTTGCATCGGAAGTATTATATCCTGGGATAATCTCAACTAACTTCATTACCGGAGCAGGATTAAAGAAATGCATGCCTACAACCTTGTCGTGACGGTTTGTCACCGACGCAATCTCTGTAATAGAAAGGGAAGACGTATTTGTAGCTAATATAACGTCGGGTCTGCAGATGGAATCGAGTTCCTTAAATAATTCTTTTTTCGTTTCCATATTCTCCGCAGCGGCTTCTATAACGTAATCGACATCAGCCAGATCCTTTATATCCGTAGTTCCTTTTATTCTCGCTAAATTTTCAGCTTTTTTTTCTTCGGCAAGCCAGCCGTGGGATATCATAAAATCATACTGATCTGATACGTATTGGTATGCAGAATCCACTGATTTCTGGCTTCTTGCCCGATATATGATATCGAATCCGCAGTTCGCGCAATGCTGAATAAGACCTCTGCCCATAGTTGACGCGCCTAAAATACCTATTTTCATAATTTTTCCTCCTTCGTATGGACTGCGCCGCAGCCCGTGTTATGTATACAATTTTGAATTATAGTAAAGAGTTATAGCATCAAACAACTGAAAATCAACTACTTGCCTTCAAATTCAGCCTTTCTTCCTTCAAGAAACGCCTTCATTCCTTCTTTTTGATCCCTGGTGCTGAAGCACATGCCGAACAGATCCGCCTCAATAGAAATTCCGGAATCTATATCTACGCTGAGTCCGCGTTTGATAGCGGAATTTGCCCACCTTACAGCCAGAGGCGCGTTTGACGCGATCTTCTCCGCTAAGGCTTCCGCTTCCTTCATGAGATCATCAGCAGGCACTACGCGGTTTACTATACCAAAGTCAAGAGCCTGATCTGCCTTTATATTCTCTGCAGTAAGAATCATTTCTATGGCTTTCGCCTTGCCTGCCACTTCTGCCAGACGCTGAGTGCCTGAAAATCCCGGCGTTATACCAAGACCTACCTCCGGCTGACCAAACACAGCCTTATCAGATGCGATCCTGATATCGCATGCCAGCGCAAGCTCAAGCCCTCCGCCCAGCGCAAAGCCGTTTACAGCCGCGATTGTCGGCTTTTCGGACATCTCTATTTCTCGGAAAACTTTTTGTCCTGCCCTGCCGAAATTTCTGCCTTCTATAACATTAAGCTCAGCCATTTCGCCTATATCTGCTCCCGCAACAAAGGCCCGTCCTTCCCCGGTTATAATAATTACCCGTACTTCCTCATCTTCCTGAGCTTTCAGAAAACTCTCGTGCAGCTCGTTCATTACTTCTGTATTAAGTGCATTTAAAGATTTTGGTCTATTTATGGTAATAACAGCCACGTGCTTCTTTTTTTCCATTAAAATAAAATTCATGATACCACCTTTGCCAATGCATATAAAATTCATATATTTTACTATTTTAGTATATATGTAATCTCAATTATTGTCAAGACAATTAATCTATGAATACACTACACATGGTCTATAAACTTTCAAATATCTCAGAAACGCTGCACTTTATCATATCTGCGACCCTGCCCGCCGCAGCCCTGTCATGAGGATTGCTTATACCTTTCTCCCACTCCCACAGAGTTTTCTCCGGTATAAAAGTCTTGTCCGACATATCTTTCAAAGTTATACCGTATCTCATCCTGTTTTCGCGCATAACGCGGTTTTCTTTATATTGCATCTCAGACTGCGCGTCAATTTCAAAACTGTTATCCATACTATAAAGTACCTCCGGTTTTTTCTTCATATCTAGATAAATGCACTACGATCCTGCAGATCTTAAATTCTGAATATATATTCAGAATTTTATTA
>JAAVYD010000049.1 GCA_022790955.1 Bacillota bacterium | reverse complement strand
GAACTGATAGGGTAAGCAAATGGATATACACCGGAAGAAAAACATCACCAATCATTCCATCCATTTATGGATGATAATATAAAATTTAAAAAATATATCGGGAGATATATTGACAAACTTCAAATTTTGAGATAGGAGGAAAATACATTAAAAACTCTATGCTCTGCAAATCCTGATCTTATATCATATGATAATACTATTTTTGATGAAAATAATGCTGATTCGATGAAAAAATTACAGACAGATATAAACAATAGATATCATGATTTAGAATATGTAATTGTAAGCGAAAACATAATAAAAAATTCTAATAACGCTAAAGTAATCGTTTCTGTAAAGCACTGCGATTTTGAAAAAATTATTGAATCAGCTATTTCTGCTTCGAGCGATACGATTTCAGATAATATTTCAAAATCCGAGAAAGCAGATATTTACAACGTGTTTGCAGAAAACATGACATCGCAAATACAATCTGCAAAAAATAATTCGTCAAATACAATCACTTTTTCACTTAATAAAACTAAAGATTCATGGGAGATAAACGATTATTCATTGAATGATGATATTATTAATGCTCTAACTGGAAATTTATCCGGCGACATATTCCAGGATTTTATGTTTGATATTGATAACGACTTAATTGACGCTATAATTTCAAAATTATCTGCTAAGTTGGGCGATTCCTATACAATACCTGAATATGCATTTATAAATTTAAGTGATATTGAAAATATAAATATTGAAGATTATAAAATTAAAATAAAGGAAGATGATTTAAATGATTTATTAGAATCTTTAAAAGAATTAGAAAATGCTTTCGATTATCCAGATGATTCATATGATGAATATTCTAAACCTGATGATTATATGTATAACGATTTTGACTCGCATTGTGCTTTACCAGGCGATTTTTATGACTATGATACATATGATACTGAAAATTATGATGATAATTCCGACAATAATTATAATGAATATCAATAATTGCTATAAGAAAATCTGTAAATGGTAAGTTAGCATCCTTTAATATTAAAAAATCACTATTAAAGGATGCTTATATAATTTATACAGACATATTAATATTAGCGCTTCAATTTATCAATAAACGTTTTTATTATATTATGAATTTATTGTCGATATTTATAATATTAACTTTCTATATATATGTAATCGGATAACCATAATTATTTTAATAAGAAGTTCCTTTCTTTTCCATAAGATATTTTACATCCCGTCAGTTGATAATAACACACTATCCATCATAAAAAATATCACTAAATATATAAATTTCTTTGATAATAAAACTGTAACTATACTTTCTATATAACTTTTATATTGTACGTTTTTAAACAACAAAAGACGATATATTCATACTAAAACCTATTCAATAACAACCGTCCTACTCTCATGATCCCAGTTCACCTCATGCCCCAGAGCTTCCGCAAGCTGCCTGATTCCTGCATACGTCGTTCCGTTGCTGCTGAATCCGGTTAGCGTCTTATCCTTGCCGTTCACCTTTAATTTTACGGTCGGCATAGATATTATCGGCTCTGAACCCTGATTACCTACATCAAAGCCCACTTCTTTAAGGACCTTCGGACTTATGTAGTTACTGCCGTCTTTTAGAATTCCTTTCACTTCGTACTGCTTTCCAAATATCGTAATCGGTCTATCTGTTACCATTTCATCGTCCCCCTTTTCTTCTGCTTCTATGTCGATTATCCAGTAATATTTAACCTGAGCCTGTAATAAGCTGAGTTTGTTTCTTATCCGCGTGGACTTTGTGCTGTTTGGATCGCGGATCAAAACATCGTTTTTATCTATTCCATACCATAAAATGAAATGCCCTGAGCTTGTCCAGTTTCCCGGACCCATGCAGCATATTACCCACTTACCCGCTTTTATAGCTTCTAAGGCTTTAGCATGGGCGTTCTTTGCTGTTTGAGTAGTTTTACCGTATATGTTTGTATTATTGAGCTGCTCAGCGTTTATATCGTATAGCTTTAAATGAGCTTTGATGTAGCTGTAATATGTGCCCTGCTTACATGCTTTATATCCGTTCTGTTTTGCCCAGCAGCATGTATCAGCAGGAGTTATATTGTAATCTATTAATGTAGCTAAAATCATAGCTACGCAAGTCGGACCGCAGCCAGACTTTGCTATTGTTGTTTTTTCGCCTTTGGCGGAATAATCATTACTTCCCCAGCGATTATCTGTTTGCAGGTAGGATACTGGTATTTTCATTGTGTTTTCCTTTCGTTTTAATTGCCTCGAAATCGAGGCTGTTTATCATTCTTTCACTTCCGGCAGTCCTGCCGTGCTCGTTAATATTGATACTATCCCGGACAGTAATTCTGCTGAACCTGCCATTGTCCAATTTACATCTGCCATAACATAAGATGCTCCTATTACTCCAATCGCTGTCTGTGCGCAGGTTTTAATAGCTCTTATGCCCGCTGCTTTTATCCAATTCATTGTAACCTCCTATATTCCAATATGCGTTAATACGAAACCAACTGCTGCGCCGACTATCAAAGTAAGGCAATAACCGCTTACCTGCCTCCACTTTTCTCCGTCCCTGCTTTCCAATGCTCCCTGCTGTTCCTGTTCTTTCAGCATATTTTCCATATTCATGGCTAATTTCTCAACCGATGTTGTTAATAATTCTATCCTGCGTGTGCTTTCTTCAAGAAGTTCTATACGTTTATCCTGACGCTTATTCTTTTCTTCAAGACGCAGTTTAAATTCTTCATGCTCCGCGCGTGATATTGATGTATCCATCGTTTCACCCCCGTTTTTTGCACTAAAAAACGCCCTTAAAAGGACGCTGAAATTTCTTGATTAAGTTTTGAATATGTGCTAATCTGGTTATAGAAAAAGGATTACCGCTTTTGAACCGGCGGTCAGTCCCATAAACTTTGGTAGACCGCCTACTCAATATGTACTAACGTACTTTAGTTGAGTTAGGCGGTCGAATTATTTTTTATTGCGCCAAATGTCGACGCATAATGCAATAATTGCAACAATTAATGTTCCTATTTCACAGAAATTGGAAATTGTCATTGTGCGTCACCCCCTTTCTAAAAGAGAGTGACCGACCGCCAAGCGATAATCCTTGTCCTTATTTTACCATGCAAATCATTTCTTTGCTATTATAAATCTGCTGATAGTTCTATGTAACCGCCAGTACTAAAGTTGACTAATCCTACACTGTTTTCAGTAGAATTGAAACCTGTATCACTGCTTAATTCTACTTTCATTATCCCAGCTTCTTTTATATAGTCATCATAATTCAATATACTTGTTACACCACAAACAACATTATCCTTACAAGTTTGAACAGCTACATTATTGAATAATATTACTGGTTTTTTTCTCATTGGAACAACTAAGTTTAAAGGCAAATATGCTTTATTATTAGTATGAATCTCAGCTATTCCTAATGTGTTATGTTGTGTATTTAAAGTATTATTAAATCTTTGATAATACCTTTGACACTTTCTTAATTCCTCAGCGTAGCTTACACCCAGCGCGTCATTTTTCAGCGTGCTTGCTGAACCAATCTCAAGTTTTACAGCTTGTATATCCACATAAGAATTACGCGCAGTTGAAAATAATCTGAACATTGCATAAATCGCACTCGATCCCGTAGAGTCATACGTTAAATCCAAGAAAAACTTTCCGCCATTGCTGCCTGTTATCTCTGACTGAGAAGTATATACAGATCCTGTCAATGGTATTGAATCTGTACAATAATACAACTTATTATTTATCATTATAGAAAAGGTAACAGTTTTTCCTCTTATATTGTCAAACAGTAATGGTTCTAACTGTTGATAAATCTCGGATACGGCAATATCGTTACTTGTTGTAAATCTGATTGATTTTTCATTCACCCTAATTGACCCATTCATAAGCTGCCATTTGTCTATGGTATATTTATAATTCGCTATATTACTGCCTGTCGAATAACTCGTTTTCCCCCTCTGATTCACCGGATTCGTAAAATCCCAATTATCTAAAAGGTTCAAGTTACTACCCCCCCCCGAACGGGAGTTTGTAAGACCTCTCATAAGCGCCTCCTATCCTAACAACGATATAAGTTCGCTGTATTCTTCATCTGTGAGTTTTCCCGCTGCGTAAAAAATGTCTATCTTATCAGTTAAACCTTCGGTTCTGCCTTTATTTATTAATGATTTTAATGTTCTGTATAACATGTTTCCTCCTTATTCCGTTATCCCAAGTTCTAAAAGTGTAATTCTGTATTCGTGATCTATCATCATTTCCTGAGTATCCGCCTGCACGTCCGGCTGCGGTTCAGAAACAGGCATCTCCGCCAATTCTTCGGCTAATTCATCTAATGTAGATTCTCTGACTTCGTTGTTATCGTAAATATAATTATGCGTACCGTCCATATTCATAAGCGGTTTGTTGAAGTAATGGGACTGGCAGAGATTATATTTATCTCCATACCCTTCATCTATATTTATCCATTCTTCGATGTTATCTATATTTGATATGGAATAACCGCCCTCGCAGCGGGTTACTCTGTTTGATTTGTCTAATTTTATGTAGACTTGTGATTTTGGTAATTCGTGATTCATTTTTTATAACTCCTTACTGAACTGTATCCACGAGTTTGCTTTCATTAAGAATAAATACGCGGCTCCTTCATCTATACCCCCAGACTCTACATATATATCTAATGGTACACTCTGATCAGATGCACCAGATACAGCAATTCCAGTAACCGCCTTTTCAGTATTTCCTTTTATAACACTAAATTGTGATATATCTGAAATTTCCAAAACAGGGGAGGCATTCGTTTCTCTAAAATTATCCGGCATTAAAATAGATGTGGTAAGCAAAGTATCATTATGTCCGGCACATGCTCCAAATAAACGAGTGTGTACATTGCCCGCAGCAGATATTCTATATAAATACCGTTTACATTTAATCAATTCTTCCGCGTAGCTTACACCAAGTAAATCGTTTTTTAAGGTTGATACTTCTCCATATTCCAACTTTGCAGCGATAAGGGATACGCTATAAGCTGAAGACGTATCGTTTAAATTGATAATATTGCAATAAAGATAACCTATATTAGATGTTAAAGTTATTGTTACTTTAAATAATTTATATGTTTTACCATTTATACGTATATTCTCAGCATTAGAATCTGTAATGGATATGCTATCATACGTATATATTTCAGTATTTGCAGAGTTATAAAATTCTAATGATAAGTTTAAATTAGCATTAACATTTTCAGTTATAACTGATAAAGTAATTTTTTTACCGCCATTCAGCGTATTTTCAATAGGTATAAGCTGATAAAATCTGCTGTATAATCCGGATAAATAACATGATATTTTATGATCCGATATAACTAATCTGTTTTTAACACTATTATTTCCTAACGCCCATCTGTCTATTGTGTATAGCCTACTTGCATCACTGCCGTTTGCAGTATAACTCGTCTGCCCCCTCTGATTAACCGGATTCGTAAAGTCCCAGTTATCCAGCAGATTCTTATTACTGTGCAGTATCTTAGGTGCGTTGCTTGATCCTTTCATACCTACCCCCTCGTACAAACAATACTTTCTATCGTACATGCCGCAGGCTTAACAGCGTAGATTATGACCTTTCCAGCTGTTGTTTCAGCGTACGGCGCGAATATTCCCGTTGCTGCCGAATCTTTATCGAACACTACAAAAGGAACGTGGTTTGCCGTTACTCCCGTACATGTAATTTCTGATTTATATGGATAATCCGAGTCGGTGTTTGATGTGAAACTTGATTCTGTCATGGAGATGTTTTTGAAGGTTAATACATCTTCCTTTAAGACTGATACATCTCCTTTTACTTCTCCAAACTCCTCCCACGTCACAAACGCAGCCGCAGGAAAATCAATACTTACATCGCTTACCGCGCCGATCACGATACTGATCGGGTAATCCCTGACCGTACACTGTCCATCCTTAAATGCAAGCACGCTGTCCGGGCAGTCCCCGAGATTGCCGTAACAAACAAGCACTTCCCCGCCGTCCGGGTCGCTCGCATAAAGCCCGTATTCATTGAGCCACACCGTTTCAGTAAGCCCACCGTTTAAATCTGAACGAAATTCAAGTATCATGGATACCGTATCGTCTTTATACTCAGGCGTTGTACTCGTGCCTTTGGCAAGGGGCGCGACCAGTTCCGTTACATTAAATATATCCTCGTTATCGGCTAACTTTCCCGTGCCGAACATCACCCGCGTAAATTCTGCGGGCTCGCTTCTTGCGGTCAATTTCGCAAACAGGTTACGCCCTGCCGCTGTGACCGCAAATCCCTGTAATGACATTTCATTCCTCCAATCTTTCTATTTCCGCCTTTGAATATTCCCCGCTGTGTACGATTCCTATATCAACGCGCGTATTTGCTTCCCTGTTTGGCTGAAGCTCCGTTAAAATTTCACTTGAACAGATTGCTGACGCTCCGTAAATATTAACCGTATCGTTTGCAGCACGATCCGGCTCAAGCTCCGTTAAGTTAAACCGGGAATAGCAGCAGGAAGCAGCAGCGATGTGAACGGCGGTTTTGGCTTCGGCTGCCTGAAGCGTAAAAAACTGCAAGAGATTAGCAGGGATAACCCTGATCAGCATTTCTCTTACAGATTCCGCCACACTTGCCGGCTGCTCTATAAGGCGTATCACTATTTCGTATTTATTATGATTTAATTCGATTTCGTATCCATTATCACCGCACAGCGCGGCGAGCATTTCTCTCAGGCGGTGTATAGTATAAGGCAGCCTTTCGAGCATCTTCGCAAGCACCCGCAGCCTGCGTTCCTCAATGGTATCTGTTACGCTTGAGCTTATGCCAAATATATCCTCATATCTGCCTAACGCCCGCTCTCCTGCCGTCAGCACAAACTGAGCGTCAAGAACTTCTTCGTAAATATCAAGCAGATGATCAAACTCAGGCTGCTCGGCAAGCATCAAATATCGAAATTCCAAAACATTTTGAAGAACCGACGGCAGATATGAAAATAATTCCTTTTTCATTACAATCCTCCGATCTCCTGTAAAACAGGTATTTCGTCTTCTGAAAGCTGAAGATTTTTAGCCTCGCCGTTGATTCTTGTATCAGCGATATCTATCACGCAGTCAAGAGCAAGAAGCCTCGTTTCTATCTGCGATATGCGTATAATAATCCGTTCCTCGTCTGCCCAGCTCCCGGCAAGCTCGCCGAAGTATTTATTAATAGCTTCTTCTGCCTGAAGCTGCGCCCTGTCCCATGTCCAGTCGGATTTAAAAGTCAGATTAGTATTAATATCAACAGCCGCAGGCAAAACGCCTGTCACTGTTACCGTATGACCGATTGGCGCAATACCGAGCCCTTCGCCGCGGTTCGTTTCCGGGTCTATCTCGGTCTGCACCTTATCTATAAGGGCTTCGGCAGGCGGTCTGAATTCTGAATCAATTATGGTGAGCTTAACGGTCCCGCCGCCGTTGTAGCAAGGATAGACCTTAACGCCGCCTACACCGTCGATGAGATTCACTTTCTGCTTGTAATCCGCGATATTCCCACCGAAAGCAAATCCATTTATACTATCGTAATACCGCCTGCGCAGCGTATCCGCGTCATCCGCTTCCTCACCGGGTATCAATAAGCCTGTAATCTCGGCGGTCTGAAGGCCGTTAATATATTGAATGGGAAGTAAAAAGCCGGAATACAGATTCCCGACAGTTCCGGGCGATTCGCATCTTAGCTTGTATTTTCCATCTTCAATTTTTTCTGTAATGATGTAATTCTGATCCTCGCAGTTAAACCTGAGCCCTGCTTCAAGTTCAAGATTTACAGGCGTAAAACTGCCCTCTATTACCGCCGCAGAAGCGTCTTTTATTGGCACGCCTCTCTCTTTGCATCTTAAAATAAGATACTGAAGGGAAGCCGTGTCGACAAAGGTTTCGTCCATGATAACATCAAATCCAATGTACATTTTGGCAAGCTCCGCAGCGGCAGGAGCAAGCGCGTCATAAATGACGGATCCTTCCCGTTTATCCACCGTATCAGGCACGCGTTTTAACATGAAAGCTAATATATTTTCAAATGTCATATCTTCGCTGTATCTGTTTATCATATACTCACCTCAAAGCCGTCGCCCCACCAGGTAAGCCGGCTTTCAATATCGCCTTCCGTGGTGATCGCCTTAAAAGTCACCGTCAGCTTATCCCTGTCTCTTACAAAATTAAAATCCGTAACATCGTTTATGCGGTCGTCTGCAAGCAGGGCTTCCGTTACCCGCTTTTTTATATCGAGCCTTAAAATACTGTCGTTTTGCTGACCTATAAGATCGTTAAACTCCGCCCCGTAATCCCAGCTGAACATTTCATGATCGTACCGCTCGCAGTTTAGGATAAGGTAAATCGCCTGCTTCATGGCTTCCGTCCCTTCAAATCTGCCGACGGAAGGCTCTTTCGCAAAATGCAGTCTGTACGTATGAGTTGGATATTTTGTTATTGTAAAATCCTGCGCGAGATCATCGTTATAAATACTTGGAAGCATTACAATTCCCCCTTTTTATCGAAAATAAGGTACTTCTGCCCGCCCTGAAATCTGAACAGAATCAGGATATCCCCGATCTCAAAAGAACTCGATGTCACGCCTTCTTTTACATCAAAGAAATTCTTATCGTAGATCTGCGTCTGGGAAAGTTTAACCTTAAAGGGCTCCTTTGATATCACTGTCCCATAGCATATTTCCACAGGCTTCCTGCTCTCAACGGCGTTTATGGCGACCTTTTTTATGATATCTATCAAACGTTCTATTTACATCACCTGCCTTAAAAACTAAAGAAAAAGAAGCCTGAAATT
>JAAVYD010000134.1 GCA_022790955.1 Bacillota bacterium | reverse complement strand
CTCTGCCTCTGCCTCCAGCAGCTCGTTCAGCGTTTCCTCCACGCTGCCTCGCACAAGTTCCTTGATCTGACACTTGATTACTTCCTCGTTTAGCTGTACAATCTTCTCAGACATGGTTTGCTGTCTCCTTTCGGAATGGTGTGTGGTAACTTCATTCTACCAGAATTCTGCAAACTATGTCTCTTTTCCTTTTTGCGAAACTTATTCTACCTTATCTATCCCGTTCAGTTCCATGTGAATCTCCTTTCTCCTGAAAATGGGTACAAAAAAGGACATCCACCTGAATAAAAGATGAAATGTCCTTTGGCATGTACGCTATTCAATTTTATATACAAAGCAGTTTGCCGCTGTTACGCCGCTTTCTGCAAGTGTCTCCGTGTTACATTTCCGTCCTGGAATATAAGCATAGCATTTAACTTAGTACTTTTATCAACAGTCCCTTCGAATATAGAATCAAGTATCTTCGCACTAGTGTACCAACCAGATTACTTTCAGTTAAATAACGCAGAATGAATTTTCAGTCTGTAAGGCAGATTTCCGACGGCGTAGCGGTGGCTACGTCTGGGAAATCTAACGCTGCAGATGGAAATTCAGACAAGATATTTTGCGAAATGTAATATGGTCAGTACACTAGCACATAGTACCTTATGTAAAATAACACTGCCCAAAATTAGAATCACTTTTATTAATGTATGAACTATTGCTTTTAAATTATAGTATATATTTCACTAAAAATTATACCTTGGTTTTAAAACAGCAATAGCAAATGCTTCTTCAAAAAGTAAATCTCTTTGTTCATAATCAGTACATAATATAACTCCCACTTCAAATTCTGAGAATTTTTCTTTCCAGTTTTTTTTGATATTCTTTTTTAAACTTTTTCCAATTATTTTTGACTTTATCATCTGTAATTTCGCACACTTTACACTTGAAAGACTTTGTCCCCTCATCAGAGGGTCTAATGTACTGCTTAAGTCTTTTCCCTAAGGATTGTAAGGCAAGACCACCAACACCAACATATACAATTTCCCGAGTTTTTTTCTCTGAAAAAATATAGCCCTTTAGATTTTTTATCATTTATTATTTTTTTGAAATATTCACTTTCCTAATTATATAATTTAATATCATTTAAGATTTTCTGTTTTATGCTTTTATTCTTTATATCACAATACAAAAATGTAAATTCAACGTATTGATGTTTCAATATAGCAAATCAGGAGGGCATAAAATGGCGTATTTTGATAGTGTAAAGTAGTCTGCCGCTGCCACGTTATTTTTTGCTGGTATCTCCGTGTTACATTCCAATCTGGTAATGGAACGATGGGGATAACTGTCAAGTCGATTTTTCCAAATAAATAACAGATATATCTAATCACATCTGCTCTTTACACTATACCTATATAACACACCCATGAGAAATCAATTTTTGCTGTTTATCTGTCAGACTACTATAATTCAAAACTTCTAAATCAGATTTAAGATAATTGCACATGTAACTACGAATAATACTTTTTTTATCTATATATTTAAATTTAAATTTTGAATTATCAAACGAATTTCCATCAAAAAAACCACTAATAAATCGCTCATCATTATTGCCACTATGCAGTAATTCATCAATAACAAACAAACCAGAAAAATCTAATGTTCTTAATTGTTCTTGAAGTTCATTGACAAAATCAAAAGGAGAATCACTGGTTTTCATAATAACTAGGAGTTTTATTTCTTTATTATCAAGATTTACAATATCAAAATTATTCATATGTATTCTCCTTTCTTGGTTTTACTACTTATTCATAATATTCATCAATAAGCGATAATGTTCTTTTAATTAAATCGTGTGCTCTTCCTACATCAAGCAAATCTGTTGTGTCCAAAGGTGCTGTAGGGTCATCCCAATGAGATAATTTATTTCGGTTACTATTAAAGAAAGTATAACAATTCCCTATATATTTCACTTGTTCTGTAGTAGCTTTCCCATATCTGTCAGAACATAACCTATATTTTGCCCCTACTTTCTCAAACATATCATAGCCATTTACTTTTATATATTTCCAATCAGGAATAATCTCCAAATTCAAAAGAATCGTTTTTAAATGACCATCTATTGCTCTGATTACTGGTTGAGCCAAATATGTGCCATCAAACATATTCCCATCTAGTTTTAAATTATAAACTGCCTGATGCAATGTCTTTGACATTTTTGCTGGCAATTTATCATAAGCATTCGGCATATAATATTGAATTTTTGAACAAATTTCATCTTTATCGATATTAATTTTGTATGTATCATTGTATATCTGTGGGATTTTCTCAATTTCTACTAATTCAGTCACATATGACAAAATTGTTGAAAAAAGCTGTTTGGGTTTTCCTTGCATAACAAGTTTATTTCCCTTGTTATAATAATTTATCACTATTTTATCCTTATTGCCTAATTTTAATAAAACACAACGCCCATATGCAATACTTTTTTCTTCCTTCTGAATATTATTTGTTCCAAATTCTTCCTCTAACAAAATCAATATAGTTTCTAAATCTGACCACGAGATATTATCAACGGTAAACCAAAAATCTCCTTTTTTAATTTTAGGAATACCCTTTCCATTCGTCAATGCTGCTTTAGCTAATTTATCAACCTCTTCATTATATTTATTCCCTGTATGTGCAGCGATTTTTTTGAAAGAAATATTAAGCTTATCACTATTCTCTTTCATGAAATCCGCATACTTCTTTGTCAAACTGTTTTTGGCTTTCCACTCGCCAGTAGCCCATTTCTCTATACCTAAATAATCATAGCATATCTCTATTGCAGAATATCCATTTTTATCACACCATTTTATAGCAAACATTGCTCCGAGCATCTCTCCCGTGACGTTTCGCAACGCTATTGAATCAGGATTATCTCCATTTCCAGACTCCCGAACGACCTCACCATTAGGAGTAATTATAATACAACCAAATGCATACTTACCAATATCTGCATCAAAACTACCATCAACATATGCAATAATCTGATTTTCTAAACATTCTTCCCTTTTTTCAAAAGAACTATTCAACTCGCTCTTCTCTATCCCAGATAAATATTCATTTGCTTCTTCCTCTGTAAAAAAGCCCTGGTATTCTGCCCCTGGATACCCATTAACTGAATCTCTGCACTCATCCCAACTTCTAAAAATCCCAACTAATTTTCCTTTTCTTACCGCATATATCTTTTTCTTCGCCATTACTTTCCTCCAAAGTGATTTATTATAGCAAGTATTCCCTTATGTGTCAACACTTCCATACTCTAATCGTATAATTAAACGTTACTATTTATAGCTTCTAGTCGATTATGGGAATGGTATTTGCACATTTAAGCAACAGGCAGACATCTTTTTTCAAGATAATTATATTTCATATCTGTAAATAGCTCAACAAATTTATAAATTATTCATAGATCAATCTCTCTGTCTTTTTCTGCTCATCAATCACATTTTCTCCAACAATCTTCCTAGCAACGCTTGACAAAGGTAAACACACCATTGAATAGGGCGCTAGGAATTAGAAATCAGATTTTCCACTCAAACGACACACGGTCAGCCGTGGCGTGGACCTGGGAGAGAATAATGTCGGCCACCTGCCGCCGGTCGTCG
>JAAVYD010000182.1 GCA_022790955.1 Bacillota bacterium | reverse complement strand
CCTGCAGCTAAAGTTTGGCATGTATAACGATTACGGCGCCAAAAAGGACGAGCTGAAGGATCTGGTGCTGTTCACCACCTCCAAGGAGAAAAAGCTTGCCACCCTCCAGGAATACACCGACAGGATGCCAGCGGATCAGCCTGTTATTTATTATGGCTGCGGCGAAACCCCAGAACGGATCTTAAGCCTGCCCCAGGCTGAGGCCATTTTGGAAAAAGGCTATGAAATCCTGTGCCTGACAGACAACGTGGACGAATTTGCCCTGCGGGTGCTGGAAAAATATAACGAGAAAGAATTTAAAAATATCGCTTCTGATGACCTGGATCTGGAAAACCCTGAAGAAAAGGAAAAGACCCAGAAGCTTTCAGAGGATCACAAGGACATGCTGGCAGCAATGAAAGAGGCTTTGGGGGACAAGGTGAAGGAAGTGAAGGTTTCCGCCAAGCTGAAAAGCCATCCAGTATGCATCTCTACAGACGGGATGATTTCCACTGAAATGGAAAAGGTGCTCAACGCCATGCCTGCCCAGGAGAAAATCAAGGCCCAGCGGGTGCTGGAACTGAACCCGGAACATCCCCTGTTCACAAAGCTGCAGAGCCTTTATGAGGCGGACAAGGACAAACTAAAGCTGTACGCGGAGATTTTATACGATCAGGCCCTGCTCATTGAGGGCATTGCCCTGGACAACCCGGCGGACTATGTGCAAAAGGTCTGCGGTATCCTGTAAAACTGGGAGGAAAAGCCTATGACTAATCCCTATCCACCTCCTGCGCCTCAGGGATATTATCCCCCGCAGGGCGCTGTGCCCGGGGCCACGCCTCAGGGGTACTGTCCCCAGCAGGGCGCTGCGCCCGGGGCCACGCCTCAGGGGTACTATCCCCAGCAGGGCGCTGTGCCCGGGGCTGCGCCCCAGAGGTACTATCCCCCACAGGGCGCTGTGCCCGGGGCTGCGCCCCAGGGGTACTATCCTCCGCAGGGCGCTGTGCCCGGGGCTGCGCCCCAGGGGTACTATCCCCCACAGAGCGCTGTGCCCGGGGCTGCGCCCCAGGGGTATTCCGTCCCCCCTGCACAGGGCTGGATCCAGCCCTGCTATTACCCGCAGCCTGCCCAACCTGCCCCCCCTGTCTTTACGGGGCCTGGGCCGGTAAAGGATCCGCTGGGGAAAGCCGCCAGCAGGGATATGAACCGCATGTCCCTGCTGGCCCTGGCCCAGATGGCCCTTTCAGCCGGATGGGGGTATATCTTAGGCATCCTGTGCGTTGTTCTGGGGATAAACCTTTTCGCCTCTGACAGCTATGGCATGTCTATGATTACCAGCCTTATTGTGGTGCTTTCCACCGGCCTTGTCCCCTTCCTGTTCTTCGTGGCAGGACGCAAAAACACAGCAGATTACCTGAAATTCCAAAAGACCGGCTTTTTCCCCAGCCTTCTATGCGTGCTGGCAGGTTCAGCCCTGATGATTCTGGGCAATATCCTTGCAAATATCCTTTACACAGTACTGGAAGGTGCAGACTACCAGCCAACGGTGCTGGAAACCAGCGAGGATATAGGCACTTGGCTGGGATTCCTCATAGACTTTGCCACCATCGCTGTTTTAGGCCCTATGCTAGAGGAGGTCATGGACAGGGGGATTTTCATCGGCACCCTGCGCAAATATGGCATTGGGTTTTCCGTTGCCGCCTCTGCCCTGCTTTTCGGGCTGGCCCATCTGGAACTTGGCACAGTGGTATTTGCTATAAACGCCGGGCTGGTACTGGGCTTTCTCTATGCCCACACGAACAACCTGTGGCTGACTATCTGGATACACATGATAAATAACGGGGCTGTCATCCTCACCCGTTACAGCGGGCTTATTTGCCCTCAAAATCCGGATCTGTTCTCTGCCGTACTGGAGCTTTCCCTGCTGGGGCTGGGGGGACTCAGCCTGCTTCTGCTACTGATTTTCTACCGCAGAATCTTCATCACCCGCCGTTCCCCCCAGTATGACGGCCCACAACAGCTCCTAAGCTTTGGGCGCGCCGCAGCGGCTATTGCAAAAGCCCCCCTGTTCTGGGCGCTTGCGGCTATTGTGGCAGTGTACTTTATCGTACTTCTGGTGTAAATCCATGGAACTGGCCTTTATCCCCAAAAGAGAATATATGCTGGAGGCCCTTGCCCTTGCCATGGAGGCAGGCCTGGCAGGGGAAGTGCCTGTGGGGGCGGTGGTGGTAAAGGAAGGCCAGGTGATAGGCCGGGGCCGGAACCGCCGGGAATCCGCCCAAACGGCCCTG
>JAAVYD010000181.1 GCA_022790955.1 Bacillota bacterium | reverse complement strand
TTCCTCACTTTTTGGCATTTCACCTTTTCCTTCTTTCATGTTTGATGAATCCAAGAGTTCTCTGGAAAAAATCCAAAAACTTAATCAATTTGCGGTGGATCTTATTGATCAAAAGAACGCTGAAGTGCTTATTGTTGGTGTCCCGGGTGGAATTATGCCAATAAGTAAGTTCGAGTTTGATGAGTTTGGAGAATTAGCATATTTAGTATCTCATGCTATTCCAAGTGATATAGGTATTTTAAATGTGTATTATCAGGAATACAACGCAGAGATTCTCAAAACACTTATCAAATTATGCAAATTTAAATTCAATGTAAAAATAAAGATCATATCTGTATCTAACAAAGTTTTGTATATTTCTCCAGAAGAAAAGAGGACTTGTGATTTTTATATTCCATATAAAAAAGTTTCTGTAAATAATTCTATTGCAGAGTCTTTTTTTTCAGATGCTTTTCTCTTAAACCCATATGACAATAACTCCTTAGTTGAAGCAAAGAATATTATCATGGAAGAACTTACGGACAAACTTTTTCTATAAAGAAGATATCAACGAATTTAAAAATTACAGCATAGCCAAGATTGTTTATTGATATAAATCTTGAGTAAAGGGTGCTCAATATGAATGATGTTCAGGTATTTGTAGAGGATATTCGTTCTCAAATTTTCTTGCTAAAAGGGTTTATTCCAGAAGATTCACAAAATTTATTAGGCTTAAATGTTAATATGAATTCTGGGGAATTGTATTGTTTGCTGATGTACATTAAAAACCAGTATTCAATAAATATTGATAATTACCTTGTAAATATGGTTGGTTTTTCGATTGATTCATTAGCAAAGAAATTTGGAGATGTTTCCAAATAAAACAGGGGAAGTGGGTAGTATAAAACTTGTTTGTATAGATAATTGGATATCATATGGTATTTTGCAACTATTATACGATAGATGCATCAATTTCTACTATGTCAATGATAGCAAAATCTTCAACCAGAAAAGTGCAGAAGTATCAAGATCTCATGGCACCATTTGTGCTTCCATTCTTGCAGAAACCATGCCTGATTCTGCTGAACTTACTACTATTTCTACAACTGATGGAAACAGACCTATCATGATTGGAAACGTTTGCATTGCTCTGGAGTGGTGTATGAATGAGTCACCCGATTACCTTTGCATGAGCATTGGCAGCGAAAACTGGCTGGAAACGGAGGAACTGGGAAAGCTGACAAAACAGCTTGCGGATAAGGGCACCCGTATTTT